>WRMR01000138.1 GCA_009776995.1 Planctomycetaceae bacterium
CGATACCGAGGTAAAGCATGGGAATCTCCGTTGTGAAATTGTTGATTGGGGAAAATCAACTTTACCTTACGGGAAATTCTCTTGCAGAATCGAATCGGAATTCGATTCGGTATCTTTCTGAATATCACGAACCGCGTGTATTGACAAATAATCGGCGGTTGTTCCGGTTGGGGCGGGATTTTATGGTGTTCTCGGTTTCCATCGGTCGGGGAGGAGATCGAAGAGTTCTGCTTCGGAGTTCAGGTCGCTGCGTCGTTCCCGAAAAACCCGTTCGCTTACGCTTCGGGCTACTGTTGGGAAACCACAGTTGAATGTTTGGTCGGGTGCTATTGCGTTCCCCTCTGTTTCCAAAGGGCGATGCGTTCCTGTGGCGAATAATAGGCCATTTCCTGCGGCGGGACGATGTCGTGACCGGCGGCCAGCGGCAGTGCGTCAAGGGCTTCCTGCCGAATTGCACCCGATTCATCAAGCAGCCGCACCAGCAGGGGGATATATTTGCGGTCGGGAGTCTTTTTGACGCCCTGGGCGATGGCCATTTTTGTTGTCCGGTCGCCGGAAACCGCCAGGCGTTCGAGCGCATTTTGACCTTCCGGGTCACCCCAGCGGTCAAGTGCCAACGCCGCGTCAACGACCACCAGCGGTTGCGCGTGCGTCAACAAGGGTCGCACATTCGCGGCACACTCCTTTGTGCCGATTTTTGCCAACGCCTGCAATGCTGCACGTGACACGGACGTGGTTGGGTGATTGATCTCGGCCAGCAGTGCCGGAATATCATCAAATTGACCATACTCGCCAATGTGCAAACACGCCCGGCGATGCAGTTCCGGCGAAGCGTGCGCCAGCGAACCGGCGGTCAGCGATTTGCGAAGTTGCCCCAATGTGAGTGCGAGCAATTCCTGTTGGCGCAGCGTTACTTGATCCGCCGTTTGTGTGCCATGCCGGTCGATGTCAAGTTGTGCGAGTTTTTCCGCCTGCCGGTCGGTAAAATCCCAAAGCCGCTGCAACACGATTTCATCGTGTTCGCGAACGGCATGCGCGGCCAGTTGTCGGTACAACAGCGGCGAAACCTCGCCGAACTTCGTTTCACCGACCAGTTCGGCAACCGCCGTCCGCCGTAGTCCCGTATCATTCTGATCGAGTCGCCGCGTGATTTCAAACAGCGAATCAACATCCGGCAACACCTGTCGGGTGACCGCGTCGTGCAACGGCCGGCCTTCGACGACGACAAGCTGCTCAAGAATCGGCAACAACATCGGCCCCGTCCCGGCCAGTTGCGTCAGGGTGTGTTGATACTGTTGCGGCGTGCCCCCTTGGTGCAGTTGAGCCAGCAACATGCGCACGTGGTCATAATCGGCCTGTGCCGGCACGTCAGGCACCACCTCATGCGATTCCCTGCCTGCTTGTTGTATGCTTTGTTGCGCGAGTTGCATCCCGGAACCATTCGGTACAAGCGCATTCCCGGTTTGCATTGTTCCTCGTCCCTCATCGCTCGTCCCCCGTCCCTCATTCAACACACTTGCAATTCCCGCCTGCAAAGCCCCGGTTTGCCAGTCATGCTGAAACTGCGCGGCCAACTGTTGATAGTGCGCCTTGCGTGTTTCAGTGCGGCTGTTCGGCTGATACTGCCGGGCAGGTTCCCAGTACCGCGCAAGCATTTCGGTCGCCTGAATTCGGGTTTCGAGCGCATTGCCGCCCATTGCGCCGAACAACAATTCAGCCGTTGATTCCGGATGCCAATGCCGCAATGAGTCGAGCGTTGTCAGTTGCACCTGCACACTCACGTCGCGCAAATACTTTTGCGCAATCGCATGAGTTCGCGGGTGATCGGATTTTGCCAGTTCCCGCGCGACTGCTTTGCGAACCTCCCAGCCGGGATCGTCGCACATTGGATACACTTTGTCATGTAGCCCGACCTGGCCAAAGGCGGTCACAACTTCGGCACGAATCGCCGATGACGGATCATTGGTCAGTGACCCAAGCAACACAATCGCTTCGTCCGTTTGCAGGATACCCAGTCCGCGAATGGCTGCAATGCGTGTCGATGCTCTCGGGTTTCGCAATCCCATATCGAGACAGATCATCGCCTGCGGGTGACGCCAGCGTGCCACGGCGATTAAGGCTGCTTCCTGTATTGCCGTGTTCGGATCGCCGCAATAGCGCACAAGACAATCAGGCAGGAACACTTGCCCCTGCTGTTGCGGTGGATTGTCACGCCACACACAGACGGCGGCCAGTCGCACTTTTGCGTCGCGGCTTTCGAGTGGCCGCATAAAACACGGCTCGTTTGACATCGGCATTCGTGCCGCCAGAGCGTACAATACTTCGATGGCCAACTCCGGCACACCGCCTTTGCGATTGCCGTTGGCATCGGTGTAATCGCAATAGGTGTCCGACAATACCAGCAACGTATCGGGGGTTGTTGTTGGGAGCGACGCGAGTGCCTCAACCGCCGCGCAACGCATCGCAAGGGATCGTGAAACGTCGTTGGCCAAAGCGACAAGTGCGTCACCCGTTCGTGTGTCACCTGCCCGTGCCAGCGTTATCATCGCGTTGCCGCGCACCAGCGGGTTTTCGTGCCTCAACAAAGCCTGCCAATCCGGTTGATGTTCCGGTGGCAAAATCCGTATCTCTTCCAACCCGCGATGCCGCCATCGCCAGGGCGATTCAGGCGGCTGATCGGTTTTCCCGTCGCGATAACGCTCCAGTTCCAGATTGGCCACCCATCGGTCCTGCTCCAGCGGAATCGGTACACCACCATGCACCGCACCGCCAATATTATTATTGTATTGTCCTGACACCGCCTCTTGTGTCATGGCCGCGTTGACAATTCCCTGTGTGACGTCTTGTTGCGAGTAAGATGCTTGCACAATGCCGTTATCCGGTGTTGTGCGATGCGGCTCATCCAGAGCCGTTATCCCGACGTACCAATCGGCCGCATTGGGAGCTTCCGCCAGCGTATCGGACCAACTCACGGCATGATCGTCAACATGTTGCCGCATGTCCCGCGAAGCGTTTTCCGCAAGCATGATTTCGTGCAAATCGTCCACTGCGGGTTTCGGCAGCTTTTCACGTTGCGAAAAATCAATCGGAATGCCGAACAGACCACTCCGGGTTCCAATCGAAAACCCCCGGCAACCGCTCGATAACACGAGCCCACACATCAATGCAACGATAATCAATGTGCAGTGGTATTTATGGCAATTTTGATATTTTATCAATGCACAGTTCTCCTTAACTGCCCATTTTGACTGAGCGGGACAAAAATCGACAAATTATATAATATTACGCCCTTGGAAACAAGGCATTTTCAGCCCGATATGAGCATTTTGACATGAATCTATCTCGAAACCATGACCTCTGCGATTTTAGCGTCCTTGCGAGAAACGCATGATGAATCTTCAAGTCTTTTTATATCAACAATTTATAAAAACGCAACAAAAATGATGGCACAAAACTACATCAATTTGTAATCGTCGGTGGTACACTTGCGATTCCGTGAGGTAGTTTTTAGTGCACATTCCGGCATGGCAATCAACGGTGCCGATACGTCTCCTGATGCAATAGACAAAAACGACGGCGCAGAGATGTCTGCCCGTCGTTTGTTTTTTTGACGAAAACCGGAAGATTTCACGGCAATTCACTCTCGAATTGCTCTTGACTCCCAAGTCTGAAAGTGCTATATTTCGAGCAGATGCTTCAATTAAAGCACTTTTTGATAAAACACAGGATTTGGGAGGAATTCATGTCACAATCGTCACCCCGACTGGAGACGCTTGCGCCTCGCGAGCGTCAGGTGGTCGAAACTGTGCTCCGGCTTGGCGAAGCGTCGGTCGGCGATGTCCTTGCCGTTATCCCGGACCCGCCTACGTACAGCGGGATTCGGGCTATTATGAACGTGCTCGTTCAAAAAGGTTTTCTCGAATACCGGCGTGAGAAAACGAAATACCTCTATCAGGCCGTGATCGAAAAAAATTCGACCCGCGCGGCGATGCTGAAAAACCTGCTGGAGAATTTCTTTGCCGGGAACCCTTCCGAAGTCGTGGCCGCGTTGCTCGATGTGGCCGCCGAAAATCTCAAGGAAAAAGATTACCGTGAATTGAAACAAATGATCGAAAACGCAAGAAAGGAAAACGTGACATGATATCTTATTTCGCCCAATGGTTGTTCAGTGCAAGCCTTTTGCTGCTTGCTGCGATGGTCGCCTCGCTGTTATTCCGGCGAGCCTCCGCGTCGTTTCAGTACAAGCTCTGGAACTACGTGATGATCGGTCTGCTTCTGCTGCCGTTGCTGATTCTGCTCGTGCCCCAACAGATGCTTGGCGTCATTCCACTGACGCCCGATGAACTGGAAACGCAACTGAAACCGGTTGCTCCCGAAACGCTCCCCGCACCGCATTATCTGTCAGAGGAAATCCGATATCTCCTTACAGACCCCAAAGCAAAGTATGATGAATCAGAAAACTTGAGGCAGGCGGAATTGGAGTGGGAAACGGTATGGATGAATGACAAGCCAGCAACTCTCACTCAACTTCGACAAGCCGCAGCAGCCTCAACGCCTACTGTCGCACCCTCACCCAGTATTCCGGCTTTTTCACCGAAACAATACAACATCTCTCTTCCGTCGCTTTCTCAGTGTTTCCCGGGACTCTGGATAACGGGAACACTCGTTTTGATATGCCGGTTTCTCCTGTCGTTTCGGGCTGCCCGGAAATTGCTTGGCAGAATGCTCCCGGTCGAAAACGAGGCGGTGCGAAAACTGGCCGACGGGATTGCGAAACGCTTGTGGGTTTACCGTCCCATCACGCTGTTGCAGAACGAAGTCGCCACGGTCCCGTTTACGCTGGGAGTACGAAGACCAACGGTCGTTTTGCCAAGTGCCGCAGTGGAAAACTGGAGCGAGTCGCAATTGCGGACGATTTTGACGCATGAAATCGCGCACATTCAGCGCGGCGATGTGTGGGGACAATGGCTCACGCAATTTGTGTTCTGCCTCTATTGGCTTCATCCGCTGATTTGGTTTGCCGCGTGGCGAATCCGGGTCACACGGGAATTGGCCTGCGACGACCTGGTCTTGCTCAGCGGCGATGAACCGGCGGATTTTGCCGACATACTTTTGGAACTGGCCAACTCGTTCCCGGCGAAAAGCCGATTCGCTCCCGGTTGCGGCGTTGCGGTCTTTGAACGCAGGAACATCGTCCGGCAACGAATCACGTCGATCCTCAACACCGGGACGCGCCGCATTCCTGTCGGCTGGATTGGGACGCTTGCCTTGCTGTTCTTCGCGGCCATCGGCGTCACATTCGCGTCCGTCCTTTCGCCTTTTGCGGATCGTCATTCCGAAAGAGTAACGCAAGAGATGTTGCAAGAGTTTCGCCAGGAATTGGCTGCTTGTGAACCTGATCCTTTGGAAATTATCGCGAAGTTTCAACATTTGCAAAGAATTCGAAGCGAATACGATTCGGAAGGGCATTATATCCCGGAAAAAGCGGCGAAAAATTTTGACAAGGAGCTGAATAACGGTCACGTCAGGTTGGAGCTTCGCTTCATGATGATCCCGGAGCCATTCGGGAAAACCCTCCTCGCAAACCGAGCAATGGACTGGACGGGAGGACTGTTGTTTCCGGGACGGCATGACTACCTGGTTGAGACACCCGGTCCCTATCAAACGGAACCGCAACCCGGGATGTACTCTTTGGCAACGACCGTACCATTGCCGCTCCATTTTCGTTTTATGGGCAAGGCAAATGCGAAGCGTTTTTCAAACATCTTCCAGAATCATTCGAGAGCGAGCATTTTGCAAGCACCCAAGTTCACATTGATCAGCGGGCAATCCGCGCATATCAACGATACGACTGAAAGATGCTTTGTCACCGGTCTCATCCCGGTGGTAGGGGATTTTGCCGTTGGCTATCAACCGATCACCCAGACATTCCAAGAAGGGACAAACGTCAAATGCCAGGCGACATTGCTGGAAGATCGTTCCTGCCGGATTGACTATTGCGTTGCGGAATTTGCAAGAATGGATGACGCGGAACTGGTGACAATTCGGAAAGAGGCGGCAAAAACCGCATCTAAAGATGACGCGCAAGCGGGCGTCGCCATGATTCAAGTCCCGAATGTCCGCTCTTACCGGATTTCGATCCCGGAAATTGTCATCCCCGAAGGCATGTCCCTGCTCGTTGCTGTCCCGGGAATCGTCCAGTCTCCCGTATTCGACCCGATGTTCCTGATGATCACGACCCACGAGATTGAAACGGACTGACAGGCTTTCGCCGGAAAATCATCGGACAGGATTTATGGAATTCTCAGGACAGGGGAGGACTTCTTTTGCCGTATTCCAGTATTCGTACGAGCGGCGCATCTCTACGGGATGCAAGCCGAATATTCCACGGAATCGTTACATGAATGCTTGCCGACGGTGTGCGACTCTGATAGAATCATCGTAACCGTTCACGACAGTTCATTTTCACCACGAAGTCACGAAGAAGTGCAGAGTTCAGAACGCGAAGTACCAGAGTAAAAAAACACTCTGAACTCTTGCCTCTGCACTCTGAACTCCTTCGTATGGGAGACCCCACCATGTCCCTTTCTCATTTCCCAATCAAATTCGTATTTGTGGCATTGATTCTTTTTTGCCTTGCAACGGTTGACGCGGCGGAACTTGTCTCGCCGAACGGCGCAAAGGAGATCGACGGTTATGTCACGTCCTGGATCGGTAATAGCTACGGCGGTTTGAACAACGGCAAAGGTCGATGGGTACAACAGGACATTGCTGCGATGTGCGTCACGCCGGACGGGACGGTTTACACCAACGTGCCGTGGGAGGAGGCGGGCGGCAACTGCATGATGTACAAGGACGGCGAAATGCTCGGTGCCGCCATGCACACGCACGGCTGGGGCTTCAACGGGGGCAAGGCGGTCGCGGTCAACGACAAGTACGTTTACATTGCCCTCGTCGGCAACAACGAAGGCGGTGGTCTCGTCGATGCCGGCACCTGGCCGCCCAAGGGGAAACGCTGGTTCGGCGTCTCGCGGCGGCTCCGTAGCGATTTCACCAAAGGTGCCCCGTTCGACCACGGCAAAGGCGGCAAAGGCGACACGCTGCCGAAATGCTTTCTGGTGGTCAATGAAGTGCCGGACGATAACAGCATCGACGGACAAACCGCGATTACCGGACTCTGGGCGGACAACGAGCGGCTTTACGTTGCCAACCCGCTCGAAAACCGCGTTGAAATTTACGATGCGGAAACGATGCTCAAAATTGAACAGTGGCCGCTCCCTGACGAATTTCAAGGCAAAGCGGGATCAATCGCCTTGGACACGGTTGGTAACCTTTGGATGCTCGTTCAACGTCCCCGCGAGTCGCTCCTTGCAGAACGGTTTCTCGTCTTCGACCGGAACGGAAAACTCTTCACGAAACGATTGACGAACGGCAAAACCCGGCATTGTCCGATTGAAATTCCGGAAAACCATGAAGAGAACTTTCCGCATAATTACCATCCGTCGGCATTTTGTTTTGACAATGAAGGCCGCCTGCTCGTCGCCGATACGGGAATTTGGCAGGTGATTCTCGTTTTCGAGAAGAACGGCTGGGATTACGTGCCTTCGCCGATAGTGATCGGCTGGCCGATGATTGCGATGAGACCGGGAATTTACAGTGATATGATTTTCCGAAACATCACGGCGATCGGTTGTGACGCCCAGGGAAATGTTTACGTCGCTTCGGACTGGGCGACAAGCGGCGGTGGGACGATTCTCGAATCCTACGCTCCCGTTTCCGAACCTGTGGAATTGACACCACCGACTTTGAATCACTTCAGCTTTACGACGGAGCTTTTGGAAAGGATGAGATGGAAACTGAACTGGCGGCTTTACGGACTTTGTTTCATCGATTGCGCAACGCTTGATCCCGATGACGAAACGATTGCATATACGAAGGAAGAGCGTTACAAAATCGACTGGTCGCAGGAACCCGGCAAGGAATGGACGCTCCTTGATGTCACGGCGTTTCGACCCAATGCGAATTTTAAAACCGACACGCCACAGAACGACTGGAAAGATTTCTTCCGTGATCCCCGGCTGAATATCGGCGACTCCGCTCCGGTTTGGGTGCGCAATCTCGATGGTAAAAAATTCCTCTTCGTCAGCGACATGAATGCCGTAAGACTCCAGGTTTATGAACTCGATTTCACGAACGAACGCAATGTTATTCGGGCGGCGGTTCTCTTCTCACCGCAACGTTACAGGATGCGTGACGGAAGTGAGCCGGTCGATTGGCTATCCGGCCAACCGGCAAGAGGCGAATGGATTTGGACCAATTCGCTGTCACACGGCGGGCAACTCTTCATGGATGCGAAGGAATTTTCATCGCAGGAACCGGAAGTGCGTGACATTGAAGGCTGGTTCATCGAACCGAACGGCGACATTTGGCAAACGACGCACAATCAGGGGTTGCGGCGGTTCCGGTATCAGGGACTCGACAGCATCGGCAATCCGGTTTGGAATTTCGAGAACATGGACGTTTTTCCCCATCCGGCGGAATTCACCCAAGTCAAGCGCATCCGTTACGACGCGGAAACGGACACCTTATACCTCGGCGGGTGCGCGACGGTTGACGGCGTGGAACACAGGAACCAGCACTGGAAGCCGATGGGGGCGGTGATTTGCCGCTATGATAATTTTCTCCAAGGCGACAACCCCGGCACGACCGACGGCAAGTTGCGCTGGCGAATCGTTGCGCCGTATGTGACCGGGTCACAGGGGCACGAATCCTGCGAGCCGATGGGTTTTGACACGGCGGGCGATTACCTGTTCGTGCCTTACACCGGCGCGTCGAAAACCTCCGGCTTTGCAACGGGACACGTCGAAGTGTTTCGGCTGTCGGACGGCAACAGCGTTGGCTGGATGGAACCCGACCCGGCCACCGTCGGCGAAATCGGCTTGCAGGACATCCGTGAATGCCTCTCGGCCCATCGCCGCGCCAACGGCGAATACGTCATTTTCCTCGAAGACGATTACAAGGCAAAAGTCGTGATGTTCCGGTGGAAACCGTGATGCCGCTACGCCGCTATTGAACCGGTTTGGGCGTTCCGCCGCGATCGATGAGCGATTCACCGGGGCCGATCGGGAAGAGCGTGTATTCCCAGCCGTTTTCGGCCATGACCTTGCGCAGGTACTGAAACGAACTGTACGAATCGCGGAACACCACGACATCAAAGGCCACACGCGACGCGTCGAATTTTCGCAACTGGCCGGCAATCACGGATTGTTCGTCCGGCTTCGCGGAAACAGGGAACCCCGTCCAGATTTTCGGGAGCGTTTCCCGATGCGTTCCGTGGTCAAAGGCCGTGAACTGGGCGTCGTTCAACCCGTGCGGTGAACCATCGGGTGACGTCCGGTGCCAGAAAAACAGCTTGTCGCCCGTGAGAACGAGAGCGACTTTCCGCTTGGACGATGACCGCATCTGCGGCAGCCGAATGTCCTGCATGTTGCTTTTGACGACCGATTCGAACAAGGCCCGTTGTTTTTCGCGGTACTCCGTTTCCAGCCGTTCGTGTTTTTGCAGCGTTTCGTTCCAAAGATGTTCGGCTTCAGCGACCGACCGGATGGTTTCGAGAATCGTCAGTGATTGCGCCGTTTTCGTTTTGAGGATGGCGTCGCGCCGGCTCTCCAGTTCAACAATCCGTTCAACCCAATCCTGTTTGGCTGTCGCGCTTTGTTGAAAAGGACGTGCCGATTCCCGCAAACGCTCCTGTTCGTGAATCAGCGTTTGCAACCGGTTTTCCGCCGAGAGAAACGCGTCCATCGGCACCGTTGCGATTTCGCCGCGCCGGTCGTGTTGCGCGATCATGCGTGTCAAAATCACGATGAGCAGGGCAATGAAGAGTATCCCCCCGAAGGTGTTGCACACAATGTCCAAAAACAGGTCAAGGCCGGCCTGCGGGTTCTTCTTGCGTCGCATTTTGACCATCCGGTTTCCCGGTCACTCCGTTCACTTCGTTTCCAGCGGTTGTTGTTTGGCGGTTACAGCGCAACCGCTGCGTGTGTTGTATTCTACCACACAACCGCCGGAAAACAAAAGCCGGTATCCGCGACCGCGACACGCTCGAACAATGGCGCGTCAAACAATGTGATCTGGCCGCGGAACTCAGGGGACGGTTGAGCTAGGGGCTTACTCATCAATCAGGAGATTGCGGTCCAAGCCAACTCGTTGGAATTGCCAAAGAGCCGGGGATGAGAGTCCCCGGTCATGGTGTTTCTTTTTCACCACGAAGGTCACGAAGAACCACGAAGGGTTCCGCCATGGATTTTCACGGATTGTCTCGGGCTTGTGTCATT
>WRMR01000139.1 GCA_009776995.1 Planctomycetaceae bacterium
CGTTACGGCGCTCCGAAATGAACGCCATCCGGCCGTTCGGCAACCAGCAGGGGTCAAAATCGTTCCATGTCCCGTCCGTGATCTGCCGCAGTTCGGTGCCATCGGCGTTGCAGGTGAAAATATGGTACGAGCGTCCGACGTCCCAGTGTCCGCGGGTCACATCAAGCGTGAAGAAATGCGTCGTGCGTGTCATGTCCCCCCAATTGAAAGGAGAGGCCGGCTCCACACACTCGACATAAGCAAACGCGATTTTTTTGCCGTCGAAGGACACGCTTGGCGAGAGGAAAGAACCCTTGGCGAGCTTTTGCCCCGCAAGCCGTCCGGACTCGACGACACTGTTTTCCAGGAGATTGCGTACGTCTCCCGTCTCGACATTCAACACAAACAACCCGCCTCCGGGACGTTGATTGGTTCCGTAAAACTGGTCGCACATGTGCTGGAATCCGGCACGATGCCGCTTGACAAACAGGATTTCCGGGGCATCTTCGGTGGTGAGAGGGTTAGTACCGAAACTATCCAACATGAGAATTCTACGAACGTCACAAATAAGTGTAAACACATCAAAACGTCGGTTGGTCTCTTCAACCGGCGTATTTTTCACCATTGCTTCAAGCGCGGCAACCTGTCTCAAGTCTTCCAGCATTGCCGTTAGACGTCGCCACACCACATCAGCCGGATCGCGGTCTTCCGGCAGGATCAGCGACGCCGTCGATGCGACTTCGTCTTGGATCGCATCCCAGTAGAGCGGCGTTTTGAAACGTTCGGCGAGCAGGTTCCACTCATTGACACGTTCCTGCATTTCAGGATCGTCGGGCGTATCGGGCATTCGGGCCACCAACTTTGCGCCGGGTTGCAACTGTCCGCCGCCGCTTGCGACGAACCGGTATCCCGCAGCAATCGGCTGGCACTCCGCAACCGAACCGAAGGGCTGGCCGTTGAGCGAGGTAATCTGAACGAATTTTACATACCGCGCATCAACCGTTTTACCGAAATCAATCGTGTAGGATTGCTCCTTTCCCGAAAACTCGCCGGCGGCTATCGGTTCGCCGAACACGGCTTTTCCGTCCACAACATCTTTTGCCACATACAGTTCGTACTTGCCGAAAACGCCGTTCCCGTTGTCGGTTCGCGGAGTATAGGCAAAACCGGTAAGTTGGTAAACGTCCCCGAGATCAATTCCGAGGGTATGAGGAGCTACCGAGTTGTTTCCCGGCTTTTTGGCGATTCCGAACAATTCTGATCGGGCGGCATCGGTTTCTTTGGCAGTGGCCTGTGTGCCGATCCATTCGAGCCGTTCCGCCCTGTCCGGCAAGGGCATGGTGCCGGAAGCGGCGGGAATCGTCGCGCCGGGATGATCGTACCCACAGGCATAACTGTACCCGCAGGGAATGGGATGCGGACACAAATGAACGCTCGGCTCGGCGGAAAACTGCGAGTGCCACATCGTATTCGCGTCGCCGTCCATCGCGCGATAAGCCTCATAATTGGCGTTCTCACTGTCGGCAAAAAGTTGAACTGGTACGATTTTCACATCGGCTGCCCCGGCTTGGACGAGCGGCAACAAGGTAAAAACCATAGCACAAACAAAGAATGGTCTTGGGAACATGGTTGGGTCTCCTTGGTCAAATGGAAACGGGAAAATGAGCCAGTGATGAGATACAGTATAATCACTCCGTACGAAAAATACAATGATTCCAGTATGGAAAATAAGCGAGGTGGAAAATATCAGGGGATCGCGGCACCCGTCAACGGGGAGGCATAAGCTGATTTACGGAAGACCAGATTTCGTCAGAAGTTTTTCTGCTGCTATCGGATACAAATCACGTCTTATTGCTACTGGGCAGAATCAAAAATACGAATATTTTTTGGCTCATCCGACAATTTCGTACCTTGCAGAGTAGTGCAGAATGCAGAGTGCAGTGGGCAAAGTTCAAAGTTCAAAGAGCAAAGTTCAAAGTGAAGATAAGGAAGCGGAACATTCTTCATTCTGCATTCTTCATTCTGCATTCTTCATTCGCCAAAATGACGGAAAGTGACGTATAATAGAATAGCTCACGGAAATCAACAGCTTATGGTTTTTTCTCCTGGAGTCGCCGATTTAGCAAAAAGCGTGCCAGTGCTCACGATTTTGCCAAAACATTGGAATTTTGAAGAAAAAAATGAAATTGAAACGCAAAAACCCGGAAATTTGAAACTTAAAGTTGAAACGTTGAAACCTCAAGTTGAAACATTGAAACCTGAACTTTGAACGTTGAGACCTGAACTTTGAACGCTGAGACCTGAACTATGAACGTTGAGACCTGAACTATGAACGTTGAAACCTGAACTTTGAACGTTGAAACCTGAACTTTGAACGTTGAAACCTAAACTTTGAACGTTGAAACCTAAACTGGAAGTTTTTTCAATTTTTGTGCCGGTTTTCATGTTGATTTTCACAAGAAAGCAGCGCAGAATGCAGAATGTTCCGCTTCCTTATCTTCACTCTGAACTTTGAACTTTGAACTTTGAACTTTGCTCTGATTTGACCGCTCCGTTACCGTCGCGGCTCTGTTTTCACTCTGCATTCTGCATTCTGCATTCTGCACTCTGCACTCTGCACTCTGCGCTTTGAACTTTGCTCCGTTTCACACCAAATTCCCAATCGCGGCAAAGCCGATTACGTCCAATTTTGCCGCGATTCCAGTTTTTTTACCCCGGACCGCTCGATTTTTACACCGTGCGCCGTTAAAATGGACAAACCCAGACCCATTGGGCAAGAAAAAATTTTTTTCAAATATTTACCAACAGGCAACGGACTGTCGAACTTGGGTAAAAAGCATTAAAATGTGAATGACTCAATTTGGCAGAACAGCCTAAGAGAAGGTTGCGTTTTTTGCACACGGATAACACAAAATTGATCTGTGGTGGTCTGTTTTATCAGTGTCATTTGTGTGTTTCGGTAATTGATGATCTCGCACTTAAAATCTTTATCAACCCCCAAAGGACAATAATTATGTTGCCTGACATGGCCCACAGGAATCAAGGGATCGCAGTTTTTTTGCTTGCGTTTTCCTTCATCGCATGGTTTCAACAACCGGTTGCCGCGCAAGACGATTCAACGCTTCGCGTGTCGCTTCAGAGCAGGGTTCCTTCCACTGAGAATGGTGTTCCGGCGGGAACATTCGTCATCCATCAAGAGATTCAGCATTGGAATCCCGAAGAAACCGCGATCATCGTCTGTGACATGTGGAATCAACATTGGTGTCAGGGGGCCACGTCGCGCGTGGCGGAAATGGCACCGCGCATGAATGAAGTGCTGACCATTGCGCGAAAGCAGGGCGTCACGATCGTTCATGCGCCCAGTGACACGCTGAAATGGTACGAGGATCATCCTGCCAGGAAACGTGCGCAACAATTCCGCGATCCTGACGTCGAAAAGCGTCTTGGGAGAGGAAATCTTGAGTCGGAAGCCGGTGGCGAGTGGCCCATCGACCAATCCGACGAAGGCTGCGATTGCACCCCAACCTGCCCGCTGGGACAACCCTGGAAACATCAAATCGAAACATTGACGATTCTTGACGAGGACTTGATCAGCGATTCGGGTGTTGAAATCGGCTCGTATTTTGAGGAAAAAGGAATTAAGAACGTCATCTTGATGGGTGTGCATACCAACATGTGCGTGATCGGACGTTCATTCGGACTCCGCAACATGTCGCGGCTCGGCATGAATGTCGTCCTGATGCGCGACCTGACCGATACCATGTACAACTCGAAAAGTGCCCCGTTTGTTTCGCATTTTACAGGCAACAGTCTGATTCAGGAGTACATTGAGACGTATGTTTGCCCGTCGATGGTTTCCACGGATTTCACCGGGCAAAAGCAGTTCCGCTTCAAGGACGATCCCCGTCCGCTTGTCGCGTTTGTCACGGCGGAAAACGAGTATCGGACGAATCAGCGGTTTCACGAATTTGCCCATGAACTCCTGCTGACTCAAGGCGTGAACTGCGATTTTGCCGCAGGAACCCAGTCCATCACCGATCCCGGGCGGCACAATATCGAGAACCTCCAAATCCTGCAAGACGCCGGTCTTGTTTTTCTGTCCGTCCGGCGACGTGCGTTGGAAGCGGAAAAAATGAACGCCGTCAGGGATTATGTCAACAGCGGAAAGCCGCTCGTGGGCATCCGAACGGCGTCCCATGCCTTCAGCGTCAACGAACGCATCGCGGACAATCTCGTGACCTGGGACAATTTCGACCAGGAAGTCTGGGGAGGAAATTATACGGGGCATCTTAGGAACTCGGAAACACAGGTCAGCCTTGTGCCCGGCATGGAAAGCCACCCGTTGCTCAAGGGGCTTGATCCCGGCGGCTTTACCAGCTCCGGCTCACTGTACCAATGCCGGCCGCTTGCGCCGGACACTCAGGTTCTCCTGCTTGGAACGCTCCCCGGTGCCCCACAGGAACCCGTGTTGTGGATCAACCACCGTCCCAACGGGATTGCCATTTACACGTCACTCGGGCATGGGGACGATTGGAACGAGCCCAATTTCAGGCAGCTCATGCTGAACATGGTGGACACGGCTTTCTCAGACCATTGACATTTCTTGTTTTTTGCGAGGCTTGCATTTGGCGTGTCATTTTCCTATACTGTTTTAAGATGTTCGCTGTTTCGTTTGTTTTCAGGTTGATTCCAAAGAAAGGTTGCCAGAGATGACAAAAACGACATTGACCAGAAGAAAATTCCTTGCCGCATCGGTGCTTGCAGCGGCAACGACCACCATTGTCAAGCCGGATTCCATTGCCGGAACAGCCGCCAACTCCGTCCTCGAAGTCGGCCTGATCGGTTGCGGGGGACGCGGCGATTGGATCACGGAAGTGTTCAAGCAGAATGAAAATTATCGTTTCGTGGCCGTCGCGGATTATTTCCAGGATCGGGTCGATGCGGTTGGAACCAAAGTCGGCGTTCCGGCGGAACGGCGTTACAGCACGCTTTCGGGATATAAGCGTCTTCTGGACGGCAAGCTGGACGTTGCCGTCATCGAAACGCCCCCCAGTTTTCACCCGGAACAGGCGGCTGCGGCGGTGGCTGCCAACAAGCACGTTTTCCTGGCCAAGCCAATTGCGGTGGACGTGCCGGGTTGTGTTTCGGTAGAAGAATCCGGGAAAAAAGCAACGGAAAAAAAACTGGCCTTCCTGGTCGATTTCCAGACACGCGCCAACCAGTTCTTCCGGGAGGCAATCAAACGGGTTCATGCGGGGGATATGGGGGAACTGGTCAGTATCTACTCCTATTATCCGTGGAGTGCCGGCGGGCATGACACGCCATTGACCGATGCGGATTCGTATTTGAGAAATTGGTATCAGTCCATCGAACTTTCCGGTTGCTGCATCGTCGAACAGGATATTCACACGCTGGATGTTGCGACATGGGTTGCCGGAACAAACCCGCTCTGGGCGGCGGGAACCGGAGGCCGGAAACTCAGAAAGCACGGCAACATCAACGACCATTATAACGTGACTTATGGTTTCCCAAACGATGTGACGCTGCAATTCGCGTCCGTGAAATTCATTCCCGGCGTCAAAGATGAAATCGTCTGCCGTGCCTGGGGAACCGGAGGGGCGTTGGACACCAATTATTTCGGCGACGTCGGCATCCGAGGCAACAAGCCTTATGAAGGCGGCAATTGCGCCGACAACTACTGGGCCGGCACGGTGACGAACGTCAGGGAATTTTACGAAGCGATTGCCGCAGGCGATTTCAGCAATCCGACGGTTGCCCCGTCCGTGTGCTCCAACCTGACTTGCGTTCTTGGCCGCGACGCCGTCCGGCAAAAGAAGCTGTTGACCTGGAACGAAATGATGCAAACCGGCGAACGGCTCGAAATGAAGCTCGACGGTTTGAAATCCTGAGACGATCACGCAACGAAGACGTATCCCGCTGGAGTAAATTCACATCCCGCTGGAGTAAATTCACATCCCGCGTGATCAATATTGTGCCGACGGTGCCGATCATTCCGGCCAAAATGACAACAAATCTGGCAAAAACCGGAAAAACCGAACAAATGAACAGCAAAAGGGTGAGCAAAGTGAAAAGTTCAATCCGAGTCGCGACGGTTTTCAACACGGCGGAAACGACGACTTTGGAATTGGAAGGTCGTCAAAGGAACGAAAAGTTATGCGGTGGACGTTGACGGTGGGCGAATCGTCGTTTTCAATCCACTCCCCTGGACACGCGATGGACACGTCGAATTCGACACCCGGCATGTTTTTGGGGGAGGTTTTGATCGGGCAATCAGAGCACTCGATGATGATACGTTGCTTCCTGTCTCGCATGAGTTTCCTTCGATTGAAACCAGAACACCGATGTCGCGATTTGTTGCTAAGGACGTCCCGCCGCTCGGCTATCGGACATTCGTTGCCGCCAATGAAAACATTTCCGGTCCACAACTCTTTGCCGACGAGGAAACCGGCGTGCTGGAAAGTCCGTTTTTCAAGGCAACGCTCGACGCCAAACGCGGCAGGATCGCCAGCCTTACCGACAAGCGAACCGGCAGGGAAATGGTGGCTCCCGGTGCCCCGCAAGGTTTCGGCCAGTATCTCTATGAGCGGTTTTCTTACAAGGAAATCTCGGAATGGATTGCAAAGTCGCTGTACGGGCAATATCATGCGCACCGATTCATCTTTGCCGCTTATGATATGCCGCAGAATACCGAATACGAATCGGGGCTTCCTGAAAACATGGCGTTGTCGGTGGTCAAATCAACGATTGATGTGAAAGCTGTGATGACGGGGATTCTTCCCGACCCGGGGCAACCGCAAAGAGTCAGTATTGCCCTCACACTTTCCGGTATCGAACCGACGGCGGAAATCGAGGTGAGTTGGCAAAAACAACCCGATTCGTGGCCGGAGGCGGCTTGGGTATGCCTCCCGTTTCAGGTTGACAATGCGAAATTCCGACTTGGCAGACTCGGAGCAAACGTCGATCCCGAAGAGGATTTCTCTGTCGATAACGTCAATTACCACATGTGGTGTGTCAATCACGGCGTCGCTGTTTATGACGGTGAAACCGGTATGGGATATGGCGTTTGCTCACCGGATACGCCGATGGTCAGCCTGGGTGAGCCGGGCGAATACAAGTTTGACAAACGATTCACGCCAAGGAAGCCGTACATCTATTTCAATTTGTATAACAATCACTGGCGAACCAACTTTGTTGCCTGGGTTGGCGATGAACGTCGAATGAGTGCAAAGGTACGACTCTGGGCGTTTGAGAAATTCGACGTGGAGAGTTCGTTGTTCACACCGGCGTTGGAAACCCGTGTTCCGTTGCAAGCTGCGGCTTCAATGGTTCGCGGAGGCAAATTGCCACCGACACGACCGGGAATTGGTCTTTCCCGCCAGGGGATCGCCGTTACCGCGTTCGGACCGAATCCGGATGGCAAGGGAATGGTACTGCGTTTGTGGGAACAGGGAGGTCGCGGTGGCCCTTGCACAGTGACTCTCCCGGAAGGCTTGAATGCTACGACAGTCAAACCGGTCAGCCTTCGGGGAACCGACATCGGCCATATCATTCCTGTGAAGGATGGAAAATTTACCTTCGATTTGAAACCTTACGCCCCTGCGTCGTTTGTGATTGATTTTGAGATCACTGCTATGTCCGAGTAAGTCTTGAACAGGAATTTTCGCGGGAAAACTGCAAAAAACAGAAAATGGTGGTATCGACTTAGAGGCTATTTGAAAATAGCTATTTACGTAAATTCATACTTTTGCTATACTTCCTGAAAAAGATGCAAAAGGAGCAAACGTATGAGCGAAGGGACTCGCGTGGGTTATCCGTCGGACATGAGTGACGCGCAGTGGGAGCAACTCGCCCCGTTGATTCCGCCGAAAATCGGCAAGGGAAGGAATCGCACCGTCCCCTTGCGCGAGGTCATGAACGCGATTTTGTATTTTTTGCGCACCGGTTGCCAGTGGCAATATTTGCCGCGTGACTTTCCGCCAAGTGGCACCGTTTATTATTACTACGCCAAGTGGTCGAAGGATGGGACACTGAACATCATGCTTGCTTCGCTTCATGAAAAAGTTCGCGTGATGGAAGGTCGGGAACCAACGCCGAGTGCCGGTTCGGTGGACAGTCAAACGATCAAGACGACCGAGCTTGGCGGCGTGCATGGTTACGACGGCGGCAAGAAGATCAATGGCCGAAAACGCCATGTTTTTGTGGACGTGATGGGCTTCGTGCTTGCCGTGATCATCACGGCGGCGAACATTGATGATGGTGTTGCAGCGACGATGTTGTTCAAAAAAATCACGCAGGAGCAGTACCCGCGGCTGGAGGTGATTTGGGGCGACAGCAAGTATCACAATTTGAGTTTCGAAGCGTTCTTGGAACACGAACGGCCGGGTTGGCGACTCGAAGTGTCGAAGCGTCCGAAGGATGCCAAAGGGTTTGTACCGGTGGCGAAACGTTGGGTGGTCGAACGCACATTTGCATGGATGGGTCGCAACCGCCGTTTGAGCAAAGATTACGAACGTACCATCACCTCCAGCGAGGCAACGGTCAAGCTCGCCAACATCGCGCTGCTCCTGCGACGACTCGCGCCCAATAAAAATCCAAAAAAATTCCATTATCGTGACAAATTACAAAAAGCCTGAGTTTTACGTGATTTTATTTCCAAATAGCCTCTTACAATTTGTTGCTGAATACCAAGCCCGACGATGGCCTTTGCTGTCGCCGGGCTATTTTCGTTTACGGGCAAGTTACAAATCGACACCTTCCCCCAACGCCTCCCGGAGTTCGCCAAATTCCGGGAGGCACCTTCTTTGGAGCGCGTGTGAAATAAACTATCGATTTGTTCGTTTTTTAACCGTGAAATTTACACAATACCGGGTGGCCCCGGGGATTGCTCCTCCGGGGCTCCCACAGATCCGTGCTTGCATACATTAACGCACACGGCTCCTCAAAACATTGTTACTACGCGATTTGTTCATTATGCTTTCTTTTTTGAAGATGCTATGAACAATTTTAGGAATGGGCAATGGATAACGTTTTAACAAGAGATTAAATCTCTCCCATATCATGTTATGCCTGCTGTTACGGCGATTGAGCCATTTTCTCCAACAACGGTTCACTTGAAAAACGAACAAGCTAAGTGCCCGTCCATTCCCGGTGATTCCGTAGTAGGCATAGTGGCCTTTCACTTTGGCGCAAAGCATTTTCCATTGCAATCGAATCGGCTCATGCATATTCTTGCGACACCATTGCTCAATACGCTGAATACTCCTCGCAAGTCTTGATTTCATGGTCTTTCGCTTGACTGCCCAGTTGCCCTTCCAGGTTTTGCCCCAATAGTGCGTGAAACCGAGCAAGTCAAAGGTTTCAGGTCGTTTACCACTTTTATCATCGTCGTTCGATTGATCTTCCCGACAACGTTCCCAGTGGTTCGGCGGTCTGAAGTCAATCAATTTCGTTTTCTCCGGGTGTACCGCCAGACCGTATTTCTCAAATCGCTTTGAGATCACCGCCATAACACGATCCGCATCATTCTTCTTCTCGAAGATGATGACGAAATCGTCAGCATACCGAATCAAACGACATTTCCCTCGCATCAGTGGCTTGACCGTTTGTTCAAACCATTCATCCAAGACATAGTGAAGGTAGATATTCGCCAGAAGCGGCGAAATCACGCCACCCTGCGGTGATCCGGTTTCTGCGTAACTAACGTTATCATTTTCCATTACACCCGCATTGAGCCATTTACCGATCAGGCGTCGCAACACTCCGTCGCGTACCCGTTTTGACACGAATTCGTGGAGATGCTTATGATCGAGGTTGTCGAAAAACTTGCGTATATCGACTTCCAAAATCCAACCACCTTTCACTTCCATCGCGGTTTCCCACACGGCGGCAAGTGCTTGGTGAGCACTCTTTCCCGGTCGGAAACCATACGAAACGTCGTAAAAGTCGTGTTCGTAGATCGGCTCCAGGAGCATTACGACGGCTCTTTGTACGATTTTATCCTCAAAGGTTGGAATGCCGATAGGTCGCGTTTCTCCGCTTGTTCCTTTCGGAATATGCTTGCGGCGAACAGGCGGTGCTTTGTACGTTCCCGACTTGAGACGTTCATGCAGTGATCGTAGATTCTCTTCAAGATTGTCTGCGTACTGCTTCCCCGTCACTTCGTCGATTCCGGCGGCCCCGTCTTTACGAGTTTCGTGATAGGCACTTTCCAGCCATTCAGGCGTCATGTAGTGAGCAAGCGATGTGAAGGCAAACTCCGGCGAACGTTGCGCCAAGGTTGCTATCCGCTGCTGTACCGTTGATACATTGTCC
>WRMR01000140.1 GCA_009776995.1 Planctomycetaceae bacterium
GTTTTGAGGTGGTTTGGGGTGGTTTTGACAAACCTGACTGCACCCATTACGGAAAAAATTCGCGTTTGTGCCGTGTTTTTTTAATATTTAATCAACAATGCCTCTTGTCGTTACTACGGGCACTGGTATCAACTTTTTTTCATGCCGGAAACCCTGCTGATTTCACTGAAAAACACCTGTCACTTTCAACTCCAAGGTGGAGAACCGCCGTTTTGTGTCGGACTGGGATTTGCGATCCGGGACCCTCGCTACCATTGCCAGCATACCGACGGGGCTGGTGAGTATCCTCAAATGATCTATAACTACTACCTCCGCACCGGTGACAGGAAATTTCTCGAAGATTTCTGGCCTTCCGCCAAAAAATCGCTGGAGTTCATGATTTCGCTTGATGTTGATGGCGATGGCTTGATCGAAGATCATGCCCATACAATTCCCGGAGAAAATTTTCCGGCAAATAATCCGATGGATGTGTGGCCGTGGTTCGGAGCCAGTAGCTTTACAGCGGGTCGCGGTCTGGCCTTCCTTGCCTGTGGAATCAAAATGGCGGAGCTGATGGGGGAACCCGAGCTTGCGTCCCAATGGCGAAAAATGTATAATCAGGGGCAACAAAGCTACGAAGAAAAATTGTGGAACGGAAAATACTACAGGACTTATAACGACCCGGTCCATCAACGGGTGAACGAAGCGAGTTTCAGTGCCCAATTGAGCGGTGTCTGGAATGCAAGAACCGCCGGTCTCCCGGACACGCTTCCGAAAGAACGGGTTCAAATCGTTCTGGACAGTATCACCCGTTTGAATCTTCGGGCTTCGAAGTTCGGGGTGGTTAATGCCGTTTTCGATGACGGAACCATTTGTACGGAAGGCGGACTGTCGCACAGCGTTTGGTCACGAGGCAATTTCATTCAATGTAATGCCATGGCGGCAGGAGTTTATCTCTATCACGACCGCCGGGAAGAGGGACTTGAAATGGGCGAGGGAATCATGAATACGATATTTCGTGGTCCTCATGCCATGCCCTGGTCGCAACCTTGTGGCCTTGACATGGATCATGGTTCCACCTGTCACGGATATGATTACCTCGATCATGTGATCGTTTGGACCTATCCCATGGCCATTGATGGGAAAGACATCACGGAAATGTGTGCGCCCGGCGGTTTCGTGCAGGCCATCCTTGATGCCGCAGGGCAACCGGACGAACGATGATCATCACCTTAGTTTGACCACTTGCAAACCAACGATACCATGAACGGTTTTGAACGAATTGAACGCACTCTCACCTGGCAACCCACGGATCATGTTCCGGTCATGTTGCACAATTTCATGCACGCCGCGCGTGAAGCCGGCATGACCATGAAGGAGTTTCGGAGTTGTCCCGAAAACATGGCTCAAGCGTTTGTCGGCGCGTCCATGAAATACGGACTTGACGGGATTTTGACCGACGTTGATACCGCTCTGGAAGCTCATGCGATGGGGGCAAAAACCGAGTTTCCGGACGACCTCCCCGCCAGGGTTGTCGCTCCGATCTCCGAACAAATCGAAGAAGTCATCGAACAGATTGACCCGGCCAAACTGCAAAGTGATGAGCGGATACAGATTTATCTGGAAACCATTCGTTTGATTCACCGGGAAATCGGAGGCCAACTGTTTCTGCGGGGTAATGCCGACCAGGGGTCTTTCAGTCTGGCCGTTGCGGTTTACGGCATGACCAATATGATGATGGACTTGAGTGACGGCAACAAAACAGAACTGATCATGCGTTTGATCGAACGCTGCTACGACGTTCATTTGGCGTTTCACCTGATGGTGAAGGAGGCGGGGGCCGACATGACCAGTTTCGGGGACAGCATGGGCAGCCCCGACCTGATTTCGCCCGCCATGTATCGAAAGTTTGTCGCGCCGTTTCACAAACGCCTGGTCGCCGACCTTTCGCGGAAAGGAATCCAAACCGTCTGTCATATCTGCGGCAAAACGGACATGATCCTGGAACCTTGGGCCGAACACGGTTTCGGCGGAGTGGAAATCGACTATAAAACGAATATCCCGCAAGCGGCGAAAACGATGCAAGGAAAATCCGTCGTGTTCGGCGTCATCGACCCTTCCGGTGTTTTTTGTCGCGGTGATGAAACCCTGGTCCAACAGGAAACCCGAGCGGTCATGGATTGTTTTCCGTATGGCGGCCTCGTCATCGGCGCAGGCTGCGCTCTCCCGGCGGAAACCCCGTCGCAAAATATTCATGCCTTTGTGCAAACCGTGCGTTCCCGGCCATGAACGAGGTCAAGGCGGATAACGCGACGAGGTTCGCAACCGGTCTCCAACCGCGTTGGTTTCGCCCAAAAATCATCGGACAGGATTAGCAGGATATTCAGGATAGGGGAAACACTCCTTCTACCTTCTATCACAATCATCCTGGATATCCTGTCATAATACTTCCGGCGAAAACCTGATGCAGAAAACAAACAGATGAACAGCGACCGAAAGCACGACAAATCAGCGAATCTGGAGTTTGGTTTTCCCAAGTCCATGCACTTGCGCAAGCGGGGTGACTTTGATCGTGTGTTTGCCCGCAAATCTTCGCGGGCCGACCGGGTGCTTGTCGTTTATGGCATGTCCAACGGGTTGAGTGTTTCGCGATTGGGGTTGGTCGTCTCGAAAAAAGTCGGTAAAGCGCATCAACGCAATCGCTGGAAACGCATCATTCGTGAGGTCTTTCGGCTCGAACAACACGCCTTGCCGGAGCCTCTCGATTTGGTTGTCATCCCACGTCAAGGCGTCGAGCCGGATTTCAATTCGATTTGCCGCTCGTTCCGAAAATTGGTGAGGAAGTTCAGAACGAAATAACCCACGCCCTGCAAACGCCTGGTGCCTGGCATGGATCATCAATGATGTTTTCCCACAGATAACACCGACTGAAACGGAATTTTCACAGAGGGAACCGTGCTGATCTGTGTCGTCAGTGTGCCTTGACTTTTCAGAGAAGACATTTTTTGAACAAGCCTGGAATTCCTATTCGTGAAATCGATCCTGGACGGCTTCAACGGTGTAATCACCGGCGTGCAGGGCTTCCATGGCAATGCCGGCCGCTTCCGCAGCGGGGAGCGTCGTCAGGTAAGGCACCTTGTACGTCACGGCGGCGGCACGGATGCGACCTTCGTCGGTCCGTGCCCCCTTCCCGCTGGGCGTGTTGATAATCAGCGCAACGTCGTTGTCGAGCATATAGTCGATGACATTCCTGTGTCCCTCCTGCAATTTGCGGAGTTTCGTGACCGGGATGGCGGCCTCTTCGAACGTTTTTGCCGTGCCGCCTGTTGCGAGCAGGCGGTAGCCGAGTTCCGACAGCCGCTTGGCAATCGGTGCAATGTGCGGCTTGTCATGTTCGTTGACGCTGATAAAGATATTGCCGGTCATCGGCAGGATGTTCCCGGCGGCAATCTGACTTTTGGCAAACGCGATGGAAAACAACTCATTGACGCCCATGACTTCGCCGGTTGATTTCATTTCCGGTCCCAGCACGGTATCGACACCGGCGAACTTTGCAAAGGGGAACACGGCTTCCTTGACCGAAACGTGACGCGGGATCGGGTCATCCAGAAAATTCTGCTCCGCCAGCGAATGGCCGACCATGACCAATGCGGCAATCTTGGCCAGCGGCCGGCCGACTGCCTTTGAGACAAATGGCACTGTCCGGCTTGCCCGCGGGTTGACCTCGATCACGTAAAGGTTCATCCTGTTGTCTTCCAACTTGACGGCGTATTGAATATTCATCAGCCCTTTCACGTTAAGCATTCGAGCCAGTGTTTTGGTTGCCTCGCGGATTTCCTGCACAACCAGCGCGGGCAACTTGTACGGCGGAATCGAGCAGGCTGAATCGCCCGAATGAATGCCAGCCGCCTCGATGTGTTCCATGACACCCGCAACAATCACATGTTCGCCGTCACTGATGGCATCAACGTCAATTTCCGTTGCGTCTTCGAGAAAACGGTCGATCAGCACAGGACGCCCGGACGAAACGAGAAAGGCTTCGGCGGCGAAGCGTTCCAGTTGGTTGTGATCGTAGCAAATTTCCATCGCACGCCCGCCGAGTACGAAACTCGGGCGCACAAGAATCGGAAACCCGACTTTGTCGGCCATTTCCCTTGCCTGAGCCATTGTCCGCGCGATGGCGTTGGCCGGTTGCCGCAATTCCGCTTCCTTCAGCAGTTTGGCAAACAGTTCGCGGTCTTCGGCGCGTTCGATGGTCTCGACACTCGTTCCGATGATCGGCACACCCGCGTTTTCAAGCCCCCTGGCAAGGTTCAGCGGCGTCTGCCCGCCGAATTGCACGATGACGCCGTCCGGCTGAATGCGGTCGCAGATGTTGAGTACGTCTTCGTGCGTCAGCGGCTCGAAAAAAAGCATGTCACTCGTGTCGTAGTCGGTGCTGACCGTTTCCGGGTTCGAGTTGACCATGATCGTTTCGATGCCGTGTTCCCGCAGCGCGAAACTGGCGTGGCAACAACAGTAGTCAAATTCGATGCCCTGCCCGATGCGGTTCGGCCCTCCGCCGAGAATCATAATGCGGCGTTTATCCCCCCGTTCGGGCGTTTCATCCTCCGTTTCGTAGGTTGAATAATAGTAGGGCGTTTTCGCCTGAAACTCACCCGCGCAGGTATCGACTGCCTTGTACGTTGCGACGGTACCCCGTTTGATGCGTTCGGCACGCACGGCCATTTCGCTGGAGGTGAGCATCACGGCAAGTTGCCGGTCGGAATAACCGTTCCGCTTGGCCTCGCGGAGCAAATCCGTGTCGATCTGCTCAAGCGATCCAACCTCCGTGATTTTTTCCTCTAGCTGCACCAGGTCAATCAGGTTTTGCAGGAACCACGGGTCGATTTTCGTGACGTCGAAAATTTCATCCATGGTCATGCCGTATTTGATCGCGTAACGCAGGTACCATGCGCGTTCTGCGTTCGGTCGGGCGAGTTTGGCGACCACTTCGTCACGGGACGGTTGACGGTCGGTTCCCCAAAGATCTTTGCCGTCGCAACCGAAGCCGAAACTTCCAACCTCAAGCCCGCGCAGGGCTTTTTGGAACGATTCACGAAAAGTCCGGCCAATGGCCATTGTTTCGCCGACGCCTTTCATCTGTGTGGTCAGTTCGTCGTTGGCTTCCGGGAATTTTTCAAATGTAAACCTGGCAATTTTCGTCACGACATAATCGATGGTCGGCTCGCAACAGGCTTTGGTTTTCTGCGTGATGTCGTTGAGCAGTTCGGGCAGGCGATAGCCGACGGCCAGTTTTGCGGCGATTTTCGCGATGGGAAACCCGGTTGCTTTCGACGCCAGGGCACTCGACCGGCTAACCCGCGGATTCATCTCGATAACGACCATGCGGCCTGTTTTCGGGTCAATGGCAAATTGAATGTTTGAACCGGCCATGCGGATATTGATCTCGCGCATGATGGCAAACGAGGCGTCGCGAATCCGCTGGTATTCGCGGTCGGTCAGCGTTTGAACCGGTGCCACGGTGATCGAATCGCCGGTATGGACGCCCATGGGATCGAAATTCTCAATGGAGCAAACGACGATGATGTTGTCATCAAGGTCGCGCATCAACTCCATTTCGATTTCCTTCCAGCCGAGGACCGATTCTTCGATCAGCACTTCATGGATCGGCGACGCTTCCAGCCCGTTCCGCACAAGTTCGTCAAATTCCTCCCGGTTGTAGGCCACCGCCGAACCGGTTCCGCCGAGCGTAAAACTCGGTCGCACGACGCAGGGCAACCCGATTTCAAGAACCGCGTCCCGTGCTTCCTGAAGCGTGTTGACAACAACACTTTTACAACTTTCCAGACCGATGCGGTCCATGGCGTTACGGAACAATTGGCGGTCTTCGGCGCGGTCGATGACATCGGCTTCCGCCCCGATCATTTCGACGCCGTATTGTTCCAAAACACCGTTGCGGTGCAGGTCCATCGCCAGATTCAGCCCCGTTTGACCTCCCAGGGTTGGCAAAACCGCGTTGGGACGCTCTTTTGCGATGACCTTGGCCACGGTTTCCCAGGTCAGCGGCTCGATATACGTCCGGTCGGCCATTTCCGGGTCGGTCATAATCGTTGCGGGATTCGAATTGACCAGCACGACTTCGTAACCCTCTTCCCGCAATGCTTTGCAGGCCTGGGTTCCTGAATAGTCGAACTCACAAGCTTGGCCAATGATAATGGGACCGGAACCAATGAGTAAAATTTTCTTGAGATCGTCGCGACGCGGCATGGTTTTGCGTTCCGTAAATTTGAAAAACTGTTTTAAAATATCGCTAGTGCTATTTTACACGGCACCAGCCGGACTGGGAAGATTCAAAGCAAAATTACGTTCATGATACCCGGTTGTCGCGGCGAATCAAAGGGGAGGCCTGGCGGTGCGATACGACTCCACCAACACCACAAGACTGCGGAACTTGGAGTAGTAGCACATCGAATGATCCAGGATCAAATCCCTTTTTGATTTTTTGTGCGATAATTATCGTGCTTATTGACAAACACCAGTTTTCCACTATGATTGTTACAAGTGGTGACGTTTTCTCAACATCGCAATGACAGATGATTTAGCATTTCCATCATGGCAAAATATCTCATTACCGGAGGAGCGGGGTTCATTGGTTCCAATTTGGCCCGGTTTATACTCGAAAAAAACCATAACGTTATTGTTTTGGACAATTTCGCAACGGGGAAACGAGAGAATTTGCAGGAAATCCGGGAAAGAATCACGCTCATGGAGGGCGATATTCGCAATCGCGCGACCGTTGACCAGGCCATCGAAGGGTGTGCCGCTGTTTTTCATCAAGGGGCTTTGGGATCGGTTCCCCGGAGCATCGACGCTCCTTTGACCAGTCACGATGTGAATGTGAACGGCACGATTACCGTACTGGAAGCGGCAAGATCAGCGGGCGTCAAACGGGTGGTTTTTGCGGCGTCCAGTTCGGCGTATGGCAACCAGCCCGTCTCGCCAAAGCAGGAAGACATGCCTGTTTTGCCGATCAGTCCCTATGCGGCAAGCAAGGCCGCTTGCGAGGCCTATATGCAGGCTTACGCGGATGCATATACCATGGAAACCGTATCGCTTCGTTACTTTAACGTGTTCGGCCCGCGTCAGGACCCGTTCGGGGCGTATGCCGCAGTCATTCCGGCTTTCGTTTCCTCCTTGTTGAAAGAGAAACCGCCCATCGTTTACGGCGACGGCGAACAAAGCCGCGATTTCTGCCATGTCGAAAATGTTTGCCGGGCCAACTGGCTGGCGGCAAACGCTCCTGCCGAACACTGTGACGGTCGCCCGATCAATATTGCCTGTCATGAATCGGTGACGCTGAATCAGATTCTTGACAAATTGCAGCAGTTGTTGAAAACCGGCGTCCAAGCCGTTTATACGGATGTTCGTCCCGGTGATGTGAAACACTCTCTGGCCGATATTTCGCGAGCCCGGGAGAAACTCGGATACGAGCCTTCCGTAAATTTCAGCCAGGGACTTGAAATGGCGATTGACTGGTATAAGAACAATCTCAAGTGACCTGGCGGTAAAATTTAATCCGTGAGCTGAAATCAGAGCCGCGACGGTCACGGAGTGGTCATTCCGCCAATCACCGCTCCATAACTGTCACGGCATGACCGCCCTGCCTTTTACCTTTTCCTTCTTACCTTATCCCGCAGGCCGTTTGCGCACGTAACAGCACTTCGGACGCTTTTTTGCGGGCTTTCGCAGCACCGGCGGCGAGGATTTTGCGAACATGCTCCGGTTGCGATTCCAGTGCGGCGCGACGTTCGCGGGCTTCGGCGAAAAACTGTTCGGCCAACTCCGCCAGTTCCTTTTTGACCATGCCGTAACCGAAACCACCCTTGCGATAGGTTTCGGCCATCACTTGCGTTTGTTCCGGCGTCGCGAACAGCGAGTACAACTGGAACAAATGGTCGGTGTCCGGGTCTTTCGACTCTTCGACAGGCCGGCTGTCGGTTTGAATACGCATGACCTTCTTTTTCACGTCTTTGACCGGTTCGAACAGTTCGATCGTGTTGCCGTAACTTTTGGACATCTTTTCGCCATCCGTGCCGGCCACCTTCGCCGAGTCGGACAGAATATACGCTTTCGGCAACACAAAGGTTTCGCCGAACAGATGGTTGAAACTCCCGGCCAAATCGCGGGCGACTTCAATGTGCTGATTCTGATCTTCACCGACCGGCACAACGTCCGAATCGTAAATGATAATATCCGCCGCCATCAGCACGGGATAAGCGAACAGCCCCATGTCCGCCGTGAGACCTTTCGCCTTTTTGTCCTTGTAAGCGTGACAGCGTTCGAGCAACCCCATGTTGGTCACGGTCGTCAGCAGCCAGCACAGCTCGGACACCTCGGGCACGTCCGACTGCACGAACAGCGTCGCCTTGCCCGGGTCAAGCCCGAGCGCGAGCAGGTCAATGGCCGCGTCAAGCGTATTTTGCCGCAACACGGCCGGATCGCGCACGGTCGTCAGTGCGTGCAGGTTTGCGATAAAATAAAACGATTCGTCCGCCTTGTCCTGCAGTTCAATGTACTGTCGAATCGCTCCGAAATAGTTCCCCCAGTGAAACCGGCCCGTGGGTTGAATGCCTGATAATGCTCGCATTTTTTAGTTGTTAGTTCGTAGTTTTTAGTTGTTAGTTAGCCGCGTCGCCCTGCGACGCGCACTGTTGGTGGATAACGTTTGCTAACACGACGCGACAACGAGTGCCCAAAATATCCAAATGAACAGGACAGTATTACATAGCAACAATAACAGTGAAATATAAATCCAACCCAACCGCCACCATGCCGTGATAAATATTGCCGCAAATGATGGAAGCATACCGACATTAAACGTCAATCCAAAAGCAAATGACATCCCCCCATAATCACCCAAGTCAATCATCTCGCCGCACAACTCATTGATGGCGGTAAAAACAAATAACAACAATGGAACCATGCTCGCAACCAACATCGCATAACACCATCGTTTGGCAACGATGTTCTGCAATGGCTTTTTTGCCTCTTCTTTCCCCACCTCCGGCGGTGCGTAAGGATTGTTGGCATTTTTTTCATTCATGGCTTTTGCTTTCGTAAATCATTTCAACACTCCGCACTCTGCACTCTGCTCTCTGCACTCTGCACTCTTAAACAGGTGGTTTTGTATCAATTGCAGGCAATATTGCGTCGGAATAATCCAATTGAACATTATAACATGTCGCAAAACCTGTGAAACAACGCGATATATGTACAAAAAGCCGTGATCAAAATATCAATGACGGAGATTTTATTCCCGATTGCGGAGTTTTCCAGTCGAATGTTCGACACGAATAACATGGATTTTCGACTCAAAATCTCGAAACTTCAACTCAAAATCTCGAACAACGGAGTCAAAATCTCGAAAGCCCGACAAAAAATGTCGGTCATTCGACTCAAAATCACGGCTTTTTGTAACGGTAATAAGGTCTGAGGCATCGAAAACCAAAGGAAGTTCAAAGTGCAAAGTGGGGAGAAAACGAATCGCTTTGCACTCTGCACTCTGCACTCTGCTCTCTGCACTCTAGCCACTAGCCACTCACAATGAGCCACTCTTGCCGTTGGGCCGAATCAAAAACCGTTTGCATAAGCTGTTCAATTTTATAGCCTTGCATCAAGTCTGCGTGTTGCGGCTTTGCCTGTTGCTCTTTGTTGGCAATTGATTGAATAAAGTGCGCAAGGCAGGCCGTATGCGCCCGTTGCCACCCGATGGCCGCTTTTTTGTATGGAAAATCCGTGTCAGGCAACTCAAATCGATTGCTGCACGCGATTTGCAGCCAGCCCGACTCGCCGCCGAAGGGCTTGTCGCTCTTGGTTGCGTCAAAAAATTCGAGTGTGTCGGCTTTTCCGAGCGAAAATCGTACCGCTCCGCGTTCGCCGTGTATTTCAAAACGAAAATCATCTTCCGAACCGGTCGCCAATTTTGAGCCTTCAAGTGTGCCAATCGCCCCGTTTTTAGTTCGTACAAGAATCGAAAAGGCGTCTTCGACGGTCACTTCCCGGAGTTCGCCTGATTTTGCGTCACGGCGTTGCGGGTAGGCGATGGTTGTGTCGGCAATCAAACGGTCAATCGACCCCGCGAGATGGTCGGCCATGTCGAGGACGTGCGACCCCAAATCCCTGACCACACCCCCGCTTGGAGCGTGTTTCCATTTGTACGGAAAATCCGCTCCCGCGTTGCCGGCGTGATAATAACCGATGCGAAATTGCAAAATTCTGCCCAATTTGCCTGCGTCTA
>WRMR01000141.1 GCA_009776995.1 Planctomycetaceae bacterium
ATGCGGATTGTGGAAGACCTCGTTCGCTACGGCGAAGTCCAACGTCCCTACCTGGGCGTCGAACTCTCCAACAATCTGTCCGGACAGGAACGGGCAGCCATCAATCCTGCCGAGCAAATTGGCGTCAAGATCACCGCCGTCACACCCGACTCGCCTGCCGCCGTGGCCGGACTGCACGTCGGCGACATCGTCCTGAAATACAACGATGTAAACATCGAAGACGACAGCCATCTTGTCCGTTTGGTTGCTCACGACAGCATTGGTGCCCAACCCAGGCTGACGGTTTTCCGTTTCCGCGAAACGATGATCATCGCGCCCAAACTGGCCGCGTGGAAAAGCCGGTGATTCCAGCACAGGAACACCTCGCCAAAGAGAATCTTGCGGATGGCAGCAGGGAACGTAAGTGACCTGTTTTTTGCGTCGTTCCCTGAAAACCCGTCGCTTACGTTCCGGGCTGTTGTTGTGAAGGCAAACATTTCCGGTTTAGCCGGGTAGTACCACGACAAATGCTTTTTGATATAATAGTTGTTTTGTTTCTCGAAGAGGCAGGGTGATTCTGGCAGTGCTTGTTTCCGTCAAAACCATTCAGAATTTCTGTAAGCTCTTTGATTTTAATCAGTTATATCGAGTCAGGGTCGTTTCATTATGCGAGTTTCGATCGGGAGTGACCATCATGGGGTTATGGTTCGCCTCAAGTTGACAGATCTGATTACCCAATTGGGGCATCAGGTGGTCGTGCATGGGCCGAAAGAAGAGAAACCTGAACCGGTTGACTACCCCGATGTGGCAGGAGCAGTGGCGAGAGATGTCTGTTCCCGTCAGGCAGATCGAGGTGTTTTGATTTGCGGTACGGGTATCGGCATGTGTATTGCCGCCAACAAGTTCCGTGGAATTCGTGCGGCAACAATAGTTGACGAATTAAGTGCTGAAATCAGTCGTCGCCACAACGATCTCAATATTCTGTGTCTGTCCGGTGATTTGATGTCGGAACACGCGGCGGAACAAATCGTCAGAGTCTGGCTCAATACCCCCTTCGACGATGGCCGGCATACCCGTCGTATTGAGAAAATTACCGAATTTGAAAGACAGCAATATGCGGTTCCGGAGCCAAGCGGCGATTACCCGTGCAACGAATGATTTTATTGTCGAAAATCGTAAAAATGCAAATAAGCATGTCAATCACAAGAGTTGACATGCTTTTCCCTTTTTTTACTGACAATCTCATGTATAATTACCGGTAAACAGTTTCGTGGCTTTTTGATTCGGAAGTCGGGTGAGTTATGCTTCGTTGGTTCCTCTTTCTCACAGCGGTCGTTTTGCTGGGACTTGGCGGCACTTTGGCCGGGTTCATCCTGACAACACCGGTCGAAATGAAAAAAGAAGATGACGACGAATAGCCGACGGACTCAATTGCCGCGAAACACCATGTCACCAACCATTTGACTTATTAACCAGGGAGAAAAACTATGGGTCCGACGTTAATTTTACTCATCATTCTCGGTGGACTGCTGCTGTTTGCCGTTGCGATCTTTTTCTGGGGCATTTCGATTTACAACGGCCTCGTCACGCTCCGCAACCGCTTCAAAAACGCCTTTGCACAAATCGACGTGCAGCTCAAGCGGCGTTATGACCTGATTCCCAATCTGGTCGAAACGGCCAAGGGATACATGCAGCATGAACGGGAAACACTCGAAGCAGTCATCGCCGCGAGAAACAATGCCGTATCGGCGCAACAGCGTGCCGCCGCCGACCCGGCCAGTGCCGGCGCAATCGGTGCCCTTTCCGGTGCCGAAACCGCCCTGACCGGGACGCTCGGGCGTCTGTTCGCCGTCATGGAAGCCTATCCCGACCTCAAGGCGAACCAGAACATGCTTGCACTGCAAGAGGAACTGACCTCGACGGAAAACCGGATTGCCTTTGCGCGACAGGCCTACAACGACGGCGTGACGACGTACAATACCGCCCGCGAAACGTTCCCGTCGAATATTATTGCCGGAATGTTCGCTTTCAAAGAGGCTGCTTTGTTCGAAGTAACCAACGAGACAGAAAAAGCCGCCGTGAAAGTGTCGTTTTGACGGTGTTCAGAGCCGCGACAGTCATTGTGCGGTGATTCCTGTTCGGCCGCTTCGTGACCGTCGCGGCTCTGATGATTGGTTGATTGCTACGTGGCAGTAACGATCAGCCTGAAAGATCGCGAAAAATGCCGGGGACAGAGTGCAGTGTTCAAAATAGCAGAGTGTTTTTCACTTTGCGATTTGAACTTTGCGCGGGAAAATTTGCTGTGAAATGTATCAATATCAACGGTTTATCAATCAGGAACAGACACATTGGCAAGGAATCAAAATCAGAATCAGAAGAAATCCGGCGGACAGGGCAAGAATCAGAATCGTGACCGGAACCGTCGGCAGGGTGGGACACAGTCCCCCAGTGAAAAAGAACAGGCGTCTCAGAGTCCGAGCAACGAATTGCCTGATGATCAATTCGACAGCGTGTTGCCCAGTTACGGCTCCTTTTTGAAGGACATGCAATACGAGGAGAGCTGGGGCGACGATTGGGACGACGACGATACGCCGATCGAGAGAAAAGTTGCGGCGCAAAAGGCTGAAAAAGCCAAGGCGCAAAAGAAAAAGCAACAGCAAAAAAAGACGGATAATCGTCGTGGCCAGGACGTGAAACCGCCGGAAAAGCTCAAACCGCCGGTACATGATGACGAGCGTCTGTTCAACAGCGAAGACGATCGCGGCCTGACGCCTGAAGAACTTGACATCGGCGCAGAGCGCAAAGAGCAGAGCGCAGAGCGCAGAGTTCAGAGTCCAGGGAATAGATCACAGAAAGCAAAACGATCAGACAAGCAAAAACAGGTTTCGCAAAAGCAGGAATCGCAGAAACAGATGTCGAAGGGCAAGTCGGCACCGAATCCTGCGTCTGAGACACATGAGGCTGAAGCAAACAAAGTTGGGACGAAATCCGCATCGGCACCTGTGGCGTCTGAGGCTGTTGCGGAAACCGTAGTGGCTTCTGCTGAAGCGATCTCGAAAGGCGGTGGAGTATCGTTGCGCGTTGTGGCAACGAAAAGTGCGACGCCCCCCCCGAACCGGCGCAAACGTGCCGCGAAGAAAGCCGCTGAAATCAAGCCACAACCAATCGCCGAGTCTCAAACGCAGAATGCAGAGAAACGTCCGGGTAAGCAAAAGTCGGGCAACAAGATTCAGACGCAAAGTGCAGAGTCTCAAATGCAGAATGCAGAATGCAGAATGCAGAATGCGGTGAAACGTCCGGACAAACGAAAGCCGGATGTCAAGGTTCAGACATCAAACGCAGATCGCAAATCGCAAGACGCAGAGATGAGTTTGGACGCGAATCGCAAAGCACAGATTGCAAAGACCGAAGTACCGCGTGAAATGATTGATAAAAATCTGAAACCACGCGCGTTACAGGGTGACGTGGCGAACGCCAACTCCCAACTCCAAACACCGAAATCCGAACATCAAACTCCAAAATCCAAACGCCCCTCTAAGCGAGTCTCGCGTGCGGTCATTGAGCCGGTGGAAATAGCAAGCGTTCCCGATGGCGGCGATGTTGAAGGCAAGGACGCGCCGAGTGGATTCGGAAATCTCAAGCTCTCAAAGACGATGCTCGAGTCGCTCAAGGCGGCAAACTACCACGAGCCGTCGCCTGTGCAGGCGGGCGTCATCCCCGATGTGTTGGCCGGACGGGATGTCATGGGGCAGGCTCGCACCGGAACCGGCAAAACGGCGGCCTTCTGCATCCCGATCCTTGAAGGGCTGGACGAATGCGTATCGGGTGACGAGCCGGTCGCACTGATTTTGGTGCCGACCCGTGAGTTGGCCGTGCAGGTGCGCGACGAAGCGGAGAAACTCGCAAAAGGCCGTAAAGTGCAAATCATCGCCTGTTACGGCGGCAAGCCGATTGGTCAACAAATCGCAAAACTGAAAACCGGGGCCGACATCGTCGTCGGAACGCCGGGACGCATACTCGACCTGTCGCGCCGCGGGGCGTTGAAACTCGACTCACTGATCTGGGTCGTACTCGACGAAGCCGACCGGATGCTCGACATCGGGTTCCGGCCGGACATCGAAAAGATTTTGCGGCTCACGCCGTCCGACCGGCAGACGCTGTTGTTCAGCGCGACGTTGCCACCGGACGTTGTCAAACTGGCCGAACGCTATATGCGCGACCCCAAAGTGATTGACTTTTCGGAAAAGCAAATGGCCGTCGAGACGATTGACCAGTATTACATCACCATCGACCGCGACCGGAAACTGCAAGGGCTGATTTGCCTGATCAACGAGCAGCAACCGAAACAGGCCATCGTGTTTTGCCGCACGAAACGCGGGGCGGACCGCGTCAAACGGCAGCTCGAAGACAAATTCGAAAGCCTCGATTCACTACATGGCGACATGGTGCAGGCGACGCGGGATCGTGTCATGTCGCAATTTCGCGCCGGGAAGCTGCAAATTCTTGTGGCTACCGACGTTGTCGGACGCGGCATTGACGTTACGGGCATTTCGCACATCATCAATTACGACATCCCTGTCTTTTGCGACGATTACGTGCATCGCGTCGGTCGAACGGGCCGCATGGGCCGCGAGGGAACGGCTTACACCTTCGTCACCGCCGAAGAGGGACAGGAACTCACCCGCATTGAAATGCGCATCAACCAGCAACTCAAGCGCGCGGAACTGAAAAACTTCGAGGCCGTTTCGCAAATCGTCCCCGGTGACAAGGAACCGCCCCAACCGGTCTTCGGTAAATCGTCCCGCCGGGTGCGACGGGCATTGTAGCAGTGTCTGAACCATGATTTTGTCTGAACCACGATTTTAGTAAGATTCTCAAGATTAGCAGGATTTTTTCCTGGAATTGTTCATAAGATAATAACCCTGATAATCTCATCAATTTTGTCAAAATCAATGGTTCAGAATCATTCATTTGAAGGAGTTCCATCGTGAACAATTCAACCGATAACAACCCGACCGGCAACGATCCGAACGACATGACCCGTGAAGAATTGATCGCGGAAGTCAACCAATGGCGGCAGACTTCTCCGTCCGTCCAATCTCTTGTCAAAATGTTCAAAGGGGTTCGCAAACGTTCTCAGGCAACTCTCTTCGGGTTGCCGCTCGTTTCCATTGCGATTGGACCTGACCCGGATCAGGGCGAATCACGCGGTCATGCCCGTGGCATCATTGCCATCGGCAATATTGCAACGGGGGTTTTGGCAATCGGAGGTTTGGCACGCGGCGGTTTGGCGATTGGCGGAGTGGCTCTCGGTGTCATTGCCCTGGGGGGATGCGCCTTGTCGCTTCTCCTGGCCGTGGGTGGTGCCGCAGTCGGTCTTCTCGCACTCGGCGGAGTGGCCATCGGCGGTATTGCCGTGGGCGGCAGTGCCGTCGGAGTTGTTGCCATTGGGGGATTTGCCGTCGGCTATTATGCTTGCGGAGACGTAGCGTTCGGAATCCATGTCATCAGTTCGGTCACACAAAACCCGGAGGCCGTCGAGTTTTTCGGACGTTTTATTCCCGACCTGAAACAATGAAGTTTCCATCGAAAGCAAAGTGACGCATCCATGAAAAAAGAACAAATCACCGATCTTTTTGAACGATTTGAAAACGCCCGATATTTTCTCGAAGGCGTCGAGTGCTGGAGTGCAAGGGAATTGCAATCCATCTTCAATTATTCCGACTGGAGAAACTTCACTAAAGTAGTAAACAAAGCTCGTGAGGCTTGTGAAAACTCGGGAATTCCAGTCCCGGATCATTTCGTTGACGTCAACAAAATGATCGAATTGGCGAAAGGAGCGAAGCGTCAGGTAGACGATGTCGCCCTGACCAGATATGCCTGTTATCTCATTGCCCAAAACGGTGATCCGAACAAGAGTGAAGTTGCGTTTGCCCAAACCTATTTCGCGGTTCAGACTCGAAAACAGGAACTCATTGAAAAACGTCTCCTTGACGTGGCGCGGGTGACCGCGAGAGAAAAGCTGTCGAAATCGGAAAAAAAATTGTCGGGAATCATTTACGAACGGGGCGTTGACGACAAAGGATTTGCCGTGATCCGTTCCAAGGGCGACTCGGCATTGTTCGGCGGCTTTTCAACGGGGGACATGAAGTCGAAACTCGGCGTCCCCGCCAACCGTCCTTTGGCTGATTTTCTTCCGACGCTCACAATCAAAGCGAAAGATTTTGCAACGGAATTGACGAGTCATAATGTGATCGAAAAGGATTTGCACGGCGAAACGTCGATCACCCGGGAACATGTGGAAAACAACCAGGCTGTGCGGCAGATGCTCAAAGATCGCGGAGTCCGGCCGGAACACTTGCCGCCGTCCGAGGATGTGAAAAAAGTGAAGCGACGCCTCGAATCGGAAGAGAAGAAGATTGTTGATAAAACGAAAAAGAAACCGATCAAGTAGCCATGTCAATCCGGGGACAATGTGTGTCATTGGCTCTTTGAAAGAGAACGAATATCAAAGAACAGAAACAAGATTACCATGCCGAATTACAACCTCCTTGCGATTGCAGCGTTCATGATAACCTGTGCGATTTGGTTTGCGCGGCGGTTGTGGTTTGCACTCGTGGCCATGCAGGACGATGAGGACTTGCCGCAACGGTCGCGCACGTTTTTCAGCCGGCAGTTCCGGTGGCACCACACGCGGCCTTTGTCGAGCGAATCATGTTCGGCTGGGTGGATACGTTTTCGGCGCAGCTTCATGCCGGAAATGAGTATCGGAAGCTCAAGTCGGTGTATTGCATCGTCATCACCGAGTTCAGGATATTCGGGAAAGTCGATGGCGTACATTTGGTGTTCGAGTTGCGGGAGCGCAATCACCCGGAATTCGTGTTGAGTAATCACTTGCAAATGCACTTTTTGCGGCTTTATGAATTACTGCAAGGCCGCTTGGATGTACTGAAAGGTGTATCGCCGGAACTTCGGCACTGGCTGAATTTTCTGGCATTTGGCGGTTTGAAAGGAGAAGAAGAGATGTCACAGATTGTGGAAAACGACCCTCTGGTCATGGAGGCGGTTGCCGAGTTGCAGAGGTTTTCTTCCGATCCCCAGATGCGCGAACTGGAACGATGGCGGAAACTCTGGAAGCTGGAATACTATTCCGGTCTGGAAGCCGCGAAAGAGGAAGGGGAAGCCATTGGCGAGGCCAGAGGAATGGAAAAAGGGATGGAAATAAGGCATTGAAACCTTGTTGCGAATATTGACCAAACGTCTTGGCGAAGTACCGCCCATCTTCAGTGACAAGTTACACACCATCCAAGACCTTGACGCACTTGGCCAATTGACAAATGTTGCACTGGACTGCCAGTCGCTGGATGAGTTCGATCAGACTTTGAATAAACAATCAATTATTCATGATTTTTCAAGGTTGCAAAAATAGCCGTAATCAATTACATTGCATAATGATGTATCAGTCTTTTCCCGGTTTTCGTTTCGATTCGGCGTTTTCGCCATCTTTCAAATCATTTGGACAGCTACACTTATCCGGAAATCCAATGCAATAACATTAATGGACCAACTTTTTGCCCAAGCCCGATTTCCGGCACCGGAGTTTGAAAACTATACGCTGCCGGAAATGAATCTGGAAACCACGATCAGCGATCTCACTTACCTTCGCGTGGCGGTGCTGGTGATTTTTTTGCTGATTTCCGGGGTTGGTTTTTATCGACTTCGCTCGCGCAAACTCATGTTGGCACTTGCCGCCACAGGTTTGGTCGTGTTTGGCTATGGGTTGACAGCCTGTCCCTGCCCAGTGGGGATGTTTCAGAATATCACCGAAAGTGCCCTTCTGGGAAAACCAATCACACTTGGCATTTTGCTCCTGTTTGCGATTCCGCTTGCGACGGCTCTGTTTTTTGGACGGCTGTTTTGTGCCTGTGCGTGTCCACTTGGGGCGGTGCAGGAATTGCTGCAATGGAAAACGCTGCAAGTGCCGAGGCCACTCGACCGCGTGCTGCGAATGCTCCCGGTTTTGCTGTTCCTCCTGTTTACGGTCATGGCGGCCAACGGCATGGGGATGATGGCCTGTTATTATGACCCGTATTTGCCGTTGTTTTTGCTGAATTTCACGTTGCCGTTTGCCTTGCTCACCTTCGCGTTTTTGTTGCTGGGTTTGATTGTGTCGCGTCCGTTTTGCCGCTATGTTTGCCCTTATGGTGTGCTACTTCGGTTTTTCGCGATGTTTGCGGCCAAACAACCGCAGATCACCGTCAATCACTGCGTCAACTGTAAGCTCTGCGAGCAAGGATGTCCGAACGGAGCGATCATTCCGCCGGAAACAATGCTTCCGCCGGACGTTCAAAAACATGGAGCGCGGCGGCTTTCGACGCTGGTGGCCTTGACGCCGTTGGCTTTGCTGCTCGGCGGAATACTCGGCTACGTTGCCGCGCCGGTTGTCAGTGCGCATCACCCGGACGTTCAATTGCTCCGCATGTTGTACGCCGGGGTGCAAACTCTCGAAGTCGAAGCGTTCGAGTCGTCGGGAACCTCCCTTGCAACTTTGGAGAATCGCGTGGTTCATGCGCAAAACAATATCCTGCTCGGCATGAGTGTGTGCGGAGTCCTTTTGGCCGGTTGCGTCATGGCCGAACTGATTGCCGAGTCGCGGCGACGCAAGGAAGAAGAAAAATACAGTATCGACGGGGCGTTGTGTTTCTGTTGCGGACGCTGCTACCAGTCCTGTCCGCTGGAAAAACGGGATTTTCGCCGTGAAAAAGGGTAAGAAGTAAGAGGGAAAAATGGCACGGCTTCTATTGCTCTGTCAATGACAATCCGCCGCCGACAAAACCTTGCCGGACACTTTCTGAACGCCTAATCAATCAAATATCAAAAAAGTATTAAAAAATATCTTGATTCGGGTAATGCAAGACGATATAATTCTACAACAAGAAAAAATGTTCGTTTTGTTGGAAATGCAATGATAACGGTTTCGTTTCGACATCTGGTTGCTTATTCGGTGATTTTTGCCGTGTTATTCAGCACGGTGATTCCGTCGATCATCTGTTTGTGTGAGGGTTGTTATTGTGAACACAGTCTGGCGAACAGACCTTCTTTCTGTGAAAACAATTCCTCCGCTGAGGAACCTGAGTTGTGTTGCCACTGTCAAAAAGAGCAACCATGCAATGATAACCCAACAGAAAAACATTGTTGTTGTATCGATATTCAAAAAATCGTCGCCATCGAACCAAAATCATTTTCGCAGCCCAAAAAACTGAACATGAATCCCTTGCGGGATATGATTGTTGCTTCAATTCCCCCTTTTGGTGTGGTCAAAGATTTTGGTTTCATGTCTTTTGACGCACAGCGGTTTTTGCTACGCCCCCATGTTCCCTTGCATGTCATGCTGTGCGTGTTTCTGAATTGATCAATTTCCTGTATTCTCAGTGTGATTTTGACGATAATGCCGATCCGTCAAACGCGGTGTTTGGCGGGAAATATAACTTTAATGAAGGAAAATGATCATGACAAAAAACCATAAAATTTTATTGGGAGTGGCTGTTTTGGCACTCCTTTCGCTAACTGTTGCATTTGCTATCAATGGTGTCGGTACCAGTGACACCAACGGTGCGGCACAATCAGGCGACTGCCCAAAAGCCAAATGCGCCATGAAGGAAAAAGGTCTTTGCAATGGCGACTTGGTAAATTGTCCCAAAAAGGCCAAGGCATGTGGCGAAAAAAATTGCGAAAAGAAGGAAACTGGTTTCTGTCCGTTGGATCAAGGTTGTACCAAAGCCGGTTGCGGCTGCTGTGACGGTTGCAAAGGCGGAACCTGTGATTGCGAAGATTGCAAATGCTGTGATTGCTGCAAGAAAGACGCCTGCTGTTGCAAAGACGCTTGCGATTGCTGTGACGGCTGCAAAGGCGGAACCTGTGATTGCGAAGATTGCAAATGTTGTGATTGCTGCAAGAAATAGCCGCAATGACAAATTGTTCATTCCATCAGAGCCGCGACGGTAACGGAGCGGTCATTCCGCTCGGCCACTTTCGCGGCTCCGATTGAGATGTTCCCGATAATTAATTGCGTGACTCCTTGAAATGTCTCTTTCACTCAAACAGTAGCCGGAAACGGAGCGAAGTAACCGGATCGGAGGCGGAAATCGCCCTCTCCTCCGGTCACTCCGTTCGGTCACTTCGTGACCTCTCTGCGTTCCCGGCTGCTGTTTTTTGTGCAATATCCCGGTACAAGACACTT
>WRMR01000142.1 GCA_009776995.1 Planctomycetaceae bacterium
GGCCCCGCGCAAACATCGCGTAAACAGTCCCCATCCGAGCCGCGAGAGTGATCGAGCGGAATGACCGCTCCGTGACCGTCGCGGCTCTGAGGGATCGAACAACTGATTTCTGCGCGGGTTCTTGTTTTTTTTTGACATGATTTACGGCTCGGTCATTTGTTTAATGTAATGTGCCAGGCGGTCGTACAGGTCGATCATGTTTTGCCACTGCTCCTGGTCGAGCGAAACCCGGTCGTCTTTGCCGTCGTTTTGGACCCCGGCAGCCAGATAACGGATGCGGAGGTAAAAATATTGCAACATTTCGAGCAGTTGCGCCGTTTGGTGCGGGGCAAGCCCTTTCGGCAGTTTGGGCGGCAAAAGCGAGTGCAACACGGCAATATCTTCCGGCGTCAATCCCTGAAAAATCAGTTCCTCAAGCATCCCGGAGGTCGTTTCGTCGATCGGTCGGATCGCCAGCGACAAAAACGGCAACCCTTCTTCGTCGTAAGTTTGTTCGTCTTCGATGTCCTGTTTCAGGTAGCCCATTGGCGCGGCGTCAGGCAGGTTTTTGTCCGCCCGCATGGCTTTCAGCCGCCGCGCAATCTCGTCGCGGCCGCCGACAAGAAGAATGGAACGTCCGATCGTGATCATGTCGCCGGGCTTGATTTCCCAGATTTGCGCCAGCTCGCCGTTAATGCAGGTCCCGTTGGTGCTGTCGAGATCGGTCGCGATGACGGCTCCCTCGTTTTCGTGGATTTTGAGATGAAAACGACTCACCCGTTCATCGTTCAGCCGGACGACATTGCCTTCTTCGCGGCCAATCGAAATGGGGGTTGCAAGCTGGTCATAAACCGTCCCGCGTTCCGGGCCGTCAACGATGCGTAGTGTTACCAATGCCATAATATCTTGTTCGTTCTGCCAACAAATATGTCCCCAAAGGGACACGGTGGGACAAAGTATTCGTCAATCCCCACCATTCTACTTCATCGGAGTATTTTTTTCAAGAGAGAACTTTTGATTATTGTTCGTATCTTGGAGCGACTCAGTGCCGCAGACGATTTTTTTGATCAGGCGACGTCTGGCATTGGGAAGGAAAATACGTTATCATGGGGTTTTTGGTCTCGACTTCAAATGACGCCTCTTGAAAACAGAAAGGTAATTTACGCTTATGAAAACAATCCAATGGACAATTTGTATGGCCGTGGCGGTTGGTTTGGCCGGAACGATGTTATTCGCCCAGGAAGCCAAACCGCTGTTCAAAATGAAAAAAATCGACGACAAACGCTATGAATGTTGCGGCGTCGGCGATTTCAACAACGACGGACACCTCGACATTGTGGCGGGCGAGTACATTTATTTCGGCCCCGACTTTGCGAAAAAAATCCGCATTCGCGAAATTCAATCGGACATCAACGAAAATGGTGACGGCTACGCATGGGATTTTATGGACGCACCGTGGGATGTTGATGGCGATGGTCTGCTCGACATCGTGACGCTTTCCTGGCACGGACAGAGCATCGAATGGCTGAAAAACCCGGGCTTGGACAAGCTGGACTCGTTTTGGGAGATTTCCCTGGTCGAGAAAAACGGCAACTTTGAAACGGGTGAGCAGTACGACATTCGCGGCAACGGCAAATTGGAAGGCTTGATCCCCGGCTCACAAATCACAACGCTTTACACGATTGGCAAAAAAGAAGACGGCTCGACCGGCCTGATTCGCACACTCATTTCCGACAAGCCGATGGCTTACGGAGGCGGTTGCGGCGATGTCAACGGCGACGGGCGACCGGACATCCTTCGCCCGAACGCCTGGTTCGAAGCCCCGGAGGACATTCTGACGGGTCAGTGGATCGAACATCCGCTCTCCGTCGGCGGCAAGGACGGCAAGGTCGATCACACGCCGCAGATTCTCGTCCTCGACGTCAACAAGGACGGGCGGAACGACCTCATCACCAGTTCGGCGCACGGTTACGGCATTTTCTGGTACGAGCAACTCGAAGGCAAGGATCAGTGGAAGCAGCACACGATTGACGACACCTGGACACAGGCGCATGCCCTGTGTCTGGCCGATATTGACGGGGACGGCGAGGTGGAACTGATTGCCGGGAAACGGTTCCGCGCCCATAACGGTGGCGACCCGGAGGAAGACAAGCCGCAATGCCTCTATTACTACAAGCACGCGGTGGACGCGGACGGCAAGGTGGCTTGGACCCGTCACACGATTTCTTACGACGAAGGCGTCGGCTCCAGTATGACGATTTTCGCGGTTGACATCGACGGTGACGGCGACCTTGACCTGGTGATGACCAGCAAGAGCGGCGGCCCGGTTGTTTTCTATAATCAGTTGAAGGAGAACCAGCGATCCCGGTGATGCCTCGCCAAAGCTGTCATTGTGGTTTTCCAACAGCAACCGGGAACATGGAATCAGAGCCGCAAGAGTTATCGCGCGGAATGACCGCTCCGTGACCGTTGCGGCTCTGAATGATCGAACAAATTGTCTTTTCGCAGCGAAACGTTTTTTCATCGCACGTCACCCATGCCCCAAATCTTCGATCGCCAAACGGTTCATCTTTATTGGTTTTCCGGCTCCGGGAACTCGTTGATTGCGGCACTTGCCCTGGCGGGACGGTTTCGGGAGCTTGGGCTGGCGGTTGAGTTGCGTGCGATGGAAAATCATGATCCCTGTGAGATCAATCCGGAAGCGGTGTTCGGACTGGTTTTTCCGACGCACTGTTTCACGTTGCCGGAAATTGTGCGGCAATACGTCGAGCAGTTGCCGCATGTCGATCGTGTGCCTGCGTTCATGGTCAATACGGTCGGCGCAACGACGGGCGGCGGCGTATGCGGACCGCTCAAACGCATTCTGACTGAGAAGGGCTTCGTCTGTCACGGGGCAAAGGTGCTGCTCATGCCGGACAGTTTTTTCGCCTTCATCCACGGTCGGCTTGCCCGGCGCATGGTTCGCGCAGCGGTGCGGCGAGTCCGGACTTTTGCCGACCGGCTCATGGCAGGCGAGACGCATTGGCGGCGCATCCCGATGATCACCGACGCCTGGGCCGCTTTGATGCGGCGTCTTTTCGCAGGCCGAAGCCTGCTTGCCAGGTGGTTGTGTTATATGCGCGTAGTCCCCAGGCCGAAAACCTGTACCCGTTGCGGACTCTGCGCGAAGCACTGCCCGGTCGGCGCGTTGGCCATGGGGTCGCTTGAAGAGGTCAACCCGGAACACGACGACCGCGAACGCAAAAACGTGCGTCACAACACCAACCCAATCAAATCGCCGCCGGAACCGAACCCGGAGGATTGCACACTCTGCCTGCGCTGTGTCGCCCTCTGCCCGAACAACGCGATGCGGTTCCGCCTGATGATGCTCCCGCCATATCGCCCCGAGCCGCAAAAAGAACTGCTCGGCCTTTACGATGAAAACATCAAGCCGGGCAGGTAGCCGCAGACCATTGTGCGGTCACGACGTGGCCGCTACAAAGACAGCAACCGGAAGACTCCGTTTCAAGACGATCCAACGCTGTTATTTTTCCAGCGTGAAATCACACTCGTTGTTTTTCTTGTCTTCAACGACCGCTTCAAGTTTTGAGGTAAGCTGGTTTGCATATTTCACGGGAATCAAATTTCTGGAACCAGGCATGCTAAACGGACCTTTTCTCGCTTTTCGTGCTTGAAATTCGTCATAAGTGATTTCACCTTTGTCAAACGCTTCCTAATCCGGATTCACAGACGCTTCGGTTTTGGAAATCTTGACGAGGTATTTACCCGGTTTTGCTCCCGTACCAAACTTTTTTGCCGTTGTCGAAGTCAAAGTGTATTTTCCGGTGGCATCCGTGGTCCCGGTTGCGGCAACACCCGAATTGTCCACAGGGACAAAGGCAACCGACGCTCCTTCGAGAAGAGTTCCATCATAAGTCACGATTCCACTAACAGGCCGAAATTCCGCATCAACACTGCCACAACCATGCATGGTGACGAGTAAAAGAAGACAAACACCAATTCCTGCATATTTCTTCATAATGACATCCTAATTTTTAGAGGTAATGGTAACATTGACAAAATATTGAAAAAAGCACACTGATACCACAGATGAAACTGACCGGCACAGATCAATCTGTGAAAATCAGGTATCATCAGGTGTTATCTGTGTGCTTCATCAAGCATGAAAGGAATTAGAACGCCGACTGGCTTTCACCACTTCTCGATGTTCCCAAAGCCCCCCAAGCACCATAGAGCGATGGTCCACTGTAATCCTGTGGACGACTTCCGGGGAAAACGTCACTGGTTTTTGCACCGCTTGAAAGCCTTCCGGTATCAATCGTCTCAGAAATGAACTGGACGGATCCATCCATGATAGCCACATTGACTCCCCCGGTATGGTTGCTGCTGGCGGCAGGAATACACCAACCTTCCGCACTATCCCAAGCAACCGTTGGACCATTCGGGGGCATGAACGTGAAAAATGCCGTATAAACCTGGTGGGCATCAGCCCAACGGCGTCCAAGAAACCACTCATTGGCAGTCTGGTAAGGAATACCAGGTGCAAATGTCCCGTTGGGTCCTTTCACTTCCAAAAATTTAAGCGGGTCTGCATCCGCCAACGGAAAATCAGGTTGACTGGGGTTACCAAAATCGTTAATGGCAATTCCTCCCTTGATTCTGTTGGTGGCACTTCCAATGACACCTTCCGCCAGACCGACCGTATTGCTCAAACCGTCCGTGATACCTCCGAATTTCATGACGATCTTGTCCTGACGGCCAAAAATGCCGCGACACTCGTACCAATCCCAACCCATGGCAGCATCACCGCGATTGAGACGATAATTTGTGGATTGCAAACCACCCGCTACGCTGACACTGTCTGATGGACACAAAAATGCAGAGACTCTGACTGACCAGGGCGTGGGCTCACCGCCATAGTTACTGCCATTCCAGGGGCAATCACCAAAAGGCACGTTGACACCAGCATCGTTTCGCATTCCAACGATTCTTTCATAGAGTGCCCCTTGTTCGACGAAAGGAAGGAACAAGGGAAAGGCACCAAAACGTTTCACGTTGCCGTCGGCAAATCCTTCATCTCCACCAGGGCGAAGTCCTTTCACTTCGTCAAGGTAGCAATACCCTGGAATGTATTTTTTTGCGTCGTGGAAAGTGTGGACAGCCAAACCCAATTGCTTCAATTGGTTTGTGCATTGCATCCGGCGTGCAGCTTCGCGGGCGGCCTGAACGGCTGGCAATAGAAGAGCGATCAAAATTCCGATGATCGCAATGACAACAAGAAGTTCAACGAGAGTAAAAGCTTGTAAGTTGCCCCCCCCCCCCATCTTAACATGACTCAAGTGTTTCATTTCAATTCTCCAAAGTCAATGAACAAAAAGTGAATACCCATCCCAAAAAAACCTTGGCGCGTATTCAAGGAAATCAAGACAAAAACTCTACTGTCGAACGCCATTTGTCCGGTATTAATGTTGTAACCTTTGTGAAAAACTTTGCGGCCTTTGTGTTAAAAGATTTCAACACAAAGTTCACAAAGGAATGCACAAAGTTCACAGACGAAATGCAAAGTCCAAGATGTTGTACGGGATATTACAAGTATCCCGCCAAAACCAAATTTGCGGGTTTCCTGTGGTTCGAACCGGTTACTGCACTCCGTTCCCGGCTGCCATTGGGCAACTCACCATTGAAGCTCCGGTGGGGTACTGAATATCTGCACTTCTCAAACAAGCTAAAAAACGTGGTGGGAACACAGCACATCACAACATCGAGTGATTGCTTGAGCCAAGTGGCCACCTGCAATTTCAACACGACCAAAGCAACAGTGTCATTACAGGTATAATTTCCCAGGATTCAAGGCAATAAATATGATACCATGCATGGCTTTTTTCATAAAAAAGCTTGGCTTGTTGTTGACTCAAGTTGTCAACACAAAGAAATACATGCGACTTAAGACAAGTTACGATAATATATTACGCCAAATGATAAGCGGGAAACACTTCTTGTTTCAATCCTCCCGTTTCGGCGTCTTCAATGGCAAATTCGTGGAAATTCGGGACAAAAAAGATAAGACTTTTCCCGTTGTGTGGCGACGGAAGCGTTGCAAAAGGACTTGTTGCAAGCAACTTCACAAACGGCAATTGATCATGGTTTTGGGAAATGCTTGACAGCAAGTTGCCTCCATGATAACATGAAGTTTCCCATTTTCAGCAAATCACCTGAGATTCTCTTGCTCTTCTTCACAGGGTTTCGTACGAAAAATCGTCTTTTCCTTGCATTTTTTCTGTTTCAGTTTTTTTACCCGGCCTGTCGGCGGGTTGGTGAGACACAGCCAAGAGAGGTTCCCATGTTTCGTGCTTTCAAGACCAGTGCCATTCATTTCATGACCGTCCTTTTTTTCGCCGTGATAGTTGCAGGGGGATTGCCGTTGTTGCGGGCCGACGAACCGCCGCCGGACTTGTCATCCTTTGATCATCACGGCCTCATTGTTTTTCCCGAAGTCCGCGAAAACCCCATTCGTTGGTATGAGTTGACCGAAGAACAAATCAAGCAAGTGGTTCGCAACGAAAACGTTTTTACTCTTCATGCACGGCCCGGAGAATTCTTCGTTTACCAGATTGGCGTCGTTGCTCCCGGTCATTCGGCGATGGACGATGTCCGTCTTGAATTTTCGGATATGCAATCCGCTGCCGGGAGGATGATTCCATCCGCAAAAAACACCTGTTTCAATCTCAGCGGTATTGATTGCTACGGAAACCCCTTCGTCAAGGCCGTTCACATCGAACCAAATCATACACAAGCCATGTGGATCGGTATCGATCTGGAAAACGTCATACCGGACACTTACACGGGGTCGGTGACAGTGCGTTCCGGCGACAAAAAGCAGACGGTGCATCTTTCACTTGTCGTTGCAGGAGAACCGGTAACCAACCATGGTTATGACGATGGAAAGCGGCTTGCGCGGCTGAATTGGCTCAATTCCACCATTGGATTCGACGATGAAGTCACGGCTGACCATATCCCCATTGCCGTCGAGGGCAACACGGTTTCCATTCTTGGACGAAAGCTCGTCATCGACCCGACGACCGGGCTTCCCGCTTTGATTTCGACATCCTTTGAACCATCGAATCAATTTTTACTTGAAACGGACGAAAGCATCGTTGCCAAACCTTTTCGCTTCGTTATCGAAAAAGAGAATGGTGATCTTGTCTCGCTCCATTCCGGTAAGCTCGAAATCGTGGAAAAATCCCCCTCGAAGGTTACCTGGACTGTCACCAGCGCGTCTTCGGAGTGCGAACTCCAATGCACAGGCCGAATGGAGTTTGACGGTTACGTTGACTATCGGCTGGAATTGCGCCCCTTGGAAACTCTGAAAGTCAGGGACATCCGTCTTGAAGTTCCCATGGTTGCAGAGAAAGCGGAATACGCGATGGGATTGAATCTCGAAGGCGGCTTGCGTCCCGGTGAATACCAATGGAAGTGGACCGAAGAAAAAAACCAGGATATGCTCTGGCTGGGCGTTCCCAACGGCGGTCTCCGGATCAAATGGAAAGCTGAGAATTATGTGAGGCCGCTTATCAACATTTACTATCAATTCGGCAAACTGAAAATGCCGCCATCATGGCAAAACGGCGGCAAAGGAGGCGTCGATTTTGCTCAAAAGGACGAAACAGTCTTCGTCAATGCTTATTCCGGCGAACGGGAACTGACCCCCGGAGGGGTATTGCATTTCGATTTCGAACTCATGATCACTCCGCTTAAACTGTTGGATCGGAAGAACAAGTTCGGCGACCGTTATTATCACGGCGGAGGCGGAAGTGCCATTGCCAAAGTCGGGAAAGCCGGGGAAGTCGGAGCGAACATTCTCAATATTCACCATGCCGAAGACGTTTATCCATTCATTAATTATCCGCATCTTGATGAGAACACGGAAGAACTCCGGCAACTCGCCGATTTGGCGCACGAGGAGAATATCCGTTTGAAACTCTACTTCACGACTCGGGAACTGACAAAGAATTTGCCGGAATTCTGGGCATTCTACAGTTTGAACGGCGAGGTCCTCTTCCCCGGTCCCGGTAACGAAAGCCGCACGGAAGCCTTGCATCCCAATGGTCCGCATCCGTGGTTGATTGAAAATGTCAGGGAAAAATATATTCCGGCGTGGAGCAATGCGATTGGCTCAGGAAAATTTCGCGGCGAACTTGATCTTTCGGTCATCACCACGCCGGACAGCCGGTTGAACAATTTCTATGCCGCCAGTCTTGATTGGATGGTCCGAAACCTGGGAATTGACGGTGTTTATATCGACGATTCGGCACTCAACCGTGAAACGATACGCCGGGCACGAAAGATTCTCGACGCGAACCGGCCGAATGGCCGAATCGACATTCACAGCTTCAATCATTTTAACTCCTGGTGCGGTTATGCCAGTTGCCTGAATCTCTACATGGAACTTTTGTCCTATGCGGACCTTGTGTGGATCGGCGAAGCACGCGATTATAACCGGAAACCGGATCACTGGCTTGTCGAGGTTTCTGGAATTCCTTATGGATTGCCGGGACAAATGCTCGAACACGGCGGTCATCCATGGCGGGGAATGGTGTATGGGATCACGAACCGGGCTGGCTGGACAGCGAATCCACCGCACCATTTGTGGAAATTTTTCGATGAATATCAGATGGCTGACCGTACAATGATTGGTTACTGGGACAAAAACTCTCCGATGACGTCAGAAAATGATTCGCTCCGAATGACACTTTATCAAGGCAATGAAGATATTGTCTGCGCCATTGGTAACTGGTCACATGCAGAGGAATCGGCGAAGTTGAAAATCGACTGGGTGAAGCTCGGTTTTGATCCGCAAAAAACTGAAGCGTTTCAACCCGGAATTCAGGATTTTCAAGATGCTCAAGAAACAATCTCTTTGTCCGACCTGACTGTGCCAGCCGGTCAAGGGCTTATTATCATTCTCAAAAAAATTGGTGGTGTGCCGTGAATTTTGAAAATGGATCTTTGTAATCATGGTGAAATCCATAAAAACATGGGGCACATCCGATATGCGCCGCGTCATCAGAGCAGGCTGGCTTTGCAAGGTCAGGCGGTCAAAGGCGTTGACAAGCCGACGTTTTCATCTATTGACTCTTCAACTCCAGGTCAATCATATTCGTCTTCACGTCTTCAACCGTGACTTCCAGCGGAGATTTCGCGGGATCGGCATAGCCAGCGGGCAATAAATCTTTGGGTTTGGCAACCGGTTGCGGATTGGCATATTGCCGTTTGACAAACTCCTCCTGAGTGATTTTTCCTGACTCAAGGTCTGCCGTATTTTGGTCAACGGCTTCGGAAAGCTTTTTGACCGTAACGCGATACTTTCCCGGTTTGGTTCCGGTTCCGCCTTCGAGCGAGTCGGTAGCCGTGAGAGCATAATTTCCTTCAGCGTCCGTGAAACCGACAGCCGGAACTCCGACGTTATCCAGTGGGAAAAAATTGACGGTTGCTCCTTCGACCAGGGAACCATCCCATGTCACCTTGCCCTTGACGACACGGTAATCGGGATTGCCCTTGTTTTTATGGCATCCGGGAAGTAACCCGACCGCAAGGAAGGAGCAAAGAAAAACGAAAGAATATGTTCTGGAAGTCATTTTGAGCCGGGAAAGTTGATTTGATGAACCGCCGGGACACCCCGACGGTTCCAGGGTAAGTTTGTGGATCATTCTCCTGGTATGAGAACAAACCGTCAATGACGCAAACCTTTTTTAAGGTGTCGCAACGCTTTCACCACCTTGACGGGTTCCCAAAGCACCCCACACGCCTCGCGGCGATCTTGCTGAAACGTAACCCGCGAACGATGTCACGGAAGAAGTGCAATCAATGGTTTCGGAGTAGAACTGAACGGAACCGTCCGCCAGCGCGGCATTGACCCCTCCTGTGTGGTTACTGCTGGCCGTGGTTGCGACAATCATCTCAATATTCTGGGAAGTATCCGCACAAGCCGGTGAGTTGGGAGGCCCGATGGTGTGAAAACCGGTGTAAATCGTCTGGCAATAAGCCCACCGGGCACCGGGACGCGCGCCTGAAGTATCAGGATTGAGAATCGTTCCTTCAGGACCGCGGGCATTCAGGTTGGCAAAAACCACGTCCGTTGTTCTGGTGGTTCCGTTATACGCCAAGTCAACTCTGGCAATCCCGCCACGAAC
>WRMR01000143.1 GCA_009776995.1 Planctomycetaceae bacterium
CGCCGTCGATGTAACGGAATTGCCGCAAATCGGCGGAAATCAGGTTGCGTTTGACCCGCACTTCGTCCGGCATGTTCAGGATTTCAAACAACTTGCCGATGCGGTCGGACAAATTACTGCCGTCCTCTTTGGCGTTTTCCACGTAATTCAGAAAGCAGTCCTGCGGGAAAATGCTGGTGTCTTCAGCAAACATGCAAAACAACATGCGGACAAGGTAAACCTCCAGATCGTGCCCTTCATAACCGTGACTGACCAGTGCGTCGTGGAGCCGCGCCATTCTCTCGGCGGCCTGAACGTTGACTTCGATTTGCTCCTCGATTTCGCGGATGGTTTCGTAACCGGCAAGGCTCGCAAACTGCCGGACGTTTTTGATGAGGTCACGCGTCTTGAATTGCTTTCGCCTGCCCGTTGTACGGCGATAGATGACGATGTTTTCAAAGTCACTGACCATGAGCAAATCGGGCATGACATCGGCGGGAAGATGCAACACGTAATCCTTGAGTTGCGTGCAGGCTTCTTTGAGGTCTTTGCCCCTCGATTTCATTTCGATGGTGATCTTTTGCGGCCAAAAATAGTCCATAAACCCGCGGCCGCTTTCGCGCAAAGCCCGTTCCTCAAAACGTCCCACCGCCGCAGCGTCTTCAATACCGAACACGGCGAGAAAATCGCGTACAAAGTGCTGCGCCTCGGATTTTTCATCGCCCGCGTCTTTCCAGCGTTTGGAAAACGCAACCGCATTGGCGTCGATGATGTCCCAGGATAATTGCATGGTTGGCATTCATTTGTTGTGCGGCGGTTACCACTTTGTTTTATCCGAGTTTTTCGCAAATGGCGTCGGCCATTTCGCGTGTGCCGACGGCGGAAGGGTCATTGCGGTCGGCTTTCATGTCGTAAGTCACCGATTTGCCTTCCGCGATGACCGCCGCAACGGCGTTTTCGAGCCGCAGTGCTGCATCTTTTTCGCCGAGGTGTTTGAGCATCAACATGCCGGAAAGAATCACGGCGCAAGGATTGACCTTGTTCAATCCCTTGTACTTGGGGGCACTGCCGTGCGTTGCCTCGAACACCGCGCCGTTCGGGCCGAGATTCGCCCCCGGTGCGACCCCCAGTCCGCCGACCAGCCCGGCAGCCAGGTCGCTGATAATGTCACCGTACAGGTTCGGCAGCACCACCACATCATACAATTCCGGTTTTTGCACGAGCTGCATGCACATGTTGTCAACGATGCGGTCTTCAAATTCGATGTCCGGGTATTGTTTGGCCGTCTCACGGGCGGTTTCGAGATACAGCCCGTCACTGAATTTCATGATATTCGCCTTATGGACGGCGGTGACCTTTTTGCGCCCGTTTTCCCGCGCGTATTCGAAGGCGCAACGGACAATGCGTTCCGAACCGGTCACGCTGATCGGTTTGATCGAAACGCCGGTTTCGTCCGCCCCGGTCACAATCTTACGACCGGTCGCCAGGCGGTTGATTTCGGCGATCAGTTCGGCGGTTTTCGAGTCGCCGCGTTCAAATTCGATGCCGGCGTACAGGTCTTCGGTGTTCTCACGCACGATGACAATGTCAACCGGCGTTTTGTCATACAGAGTACGGACACCGGGGTAGTATTTGCACGGCCTGATACAGGCGAACAGTCCCAGTTCCTGTCGCAGGAACACGTTGATACTGCGAAAGCCGGTTCCGACGGGCGTCGTGATCGGAGCTTTCAACGCACACCGGGTCCGCCGCACACTTTCGAGAGTCGCATCGGGCAAGGGGGTACCGGTTTTCGCCATGGCATCGACGCCGGCCTCTTGCAAGTCCCAGTTGATTTTCACACCGGTCGCGTCAAGACACTGTCGCGCCGCCGCCGCCAAATCCGGTCCAGTGCCATCCCCAAGAATCAACGTCACATCGTAAGCCATTGCCATTTGCCTTTCACTATTCAAATTGAAAAATCGTTTTGTGCTACAAAAAGAACCCGGAAAGTGCAAACACACGGTTGTTTCCGGGAAAATTTGCGAAAAACCATTGTACCACAACGGAATCCCCGGTCAACAAATCCAATGGTCACGGGAGTTGCTGAGTATCTCAAGACTCGCAATAATAACACGTGTACATTTCAATCGGAGCCGCAAGAGTTATCAAGCGGAATGACCGCTCCGTTACCGTCGCGGCTCTGATTGATCAAAACAACTTGCTGTTTTGCGAGTAATTATCCGGTCGGAAACCATTGGCTGACAACCTGCCGGAACTCGGTTTCCGTCTTGACCGCGCAGATGGCGGTGCGAAACTGCCTGGCACCGGGTTTGCCCTTCGCGTAACAGGGAGCGTACTTCCGCATGAGTATCACCGCTTTGTCCGTGCCAACCTGCCGGCACACCAGATCAAAGTGCCGCAACAGCAGGTTGCGCTGTTCCACCGGCGTCGGTTCGGGTGACATGCTTCCTCCTGTGAGAAGTTCCGCGATCTGTCGGAACAGCCAGGGTTTTTCGAGTCCCGCGCGACCGATCATAACGCCGTCAACCGGGTAACGTTGTAAGTATTCGACAGCCTGTTCCGACGTTGTGATGTCGCCGTTGCCGATGAGCGGGATACGGCGGAGACGCGGCTTGATTCGCGCGATTTCGTCCCAGTTGGCCGTGCCGCGATACATGTCCTGCGCTGTGCGTCCGTGGACCGTCAATGCCGCACCACCCGCCGATTCGACCGCCTGGGCAACGTCCCTGGCATTAATTGTGTCGTGCGTCCAGCCGAGCCGGATTTTTGCCGTGACGGGAATCGGTGCCGCTGCGCGAACGACCTGCCCAACGATGTCGCCAACTTTGTCCGGCGTTTTCAGCAACCACGATCCACTCGCCGAATTTTTCGCAATCGCCGGTGCCGGACAACCGAAATTGAGGTCGATCACACTTGGTTGGTAGTCACGGGCAAGCATTTCCGCGAAATATGCCAGCGTCTCCGGCTGGTTATCCCAGATTTGCACGGCAAGCGGTCGTGCCTCACCGCGAATGCCCCACAACCGCGACGGGGCATCTTCACTGTGGGCTTCCTTATACACAAACGACCGGGCACTGACCATCTCCGTTGCAATCAACCCGACGCCGCCGAACAGCCGCAGAATCTCACGATATGCCAGATTCGTAAACCCTGCCATCGGTGCCGATAACACCGGCGGATCAACCGTTACCGAACCGATTTGTAATGACATGTGTGGCTTGTCTATGTTTCGCTAAGGCAGGGCAACCATGCCACGATAAGCAGTGATGCAAGCAGGAAACGATCCATCAAGAACAACCCCATTATGACCTCATTTTCCTGACAAAGCAACCTCAGTTGCAACAAAATTGTACGACGCCCATCAAATTCTGCACAAGGAAATTTGGTCTGGCCTGTTTTCGCCAAATCTGGTATATTGCCGCACCCGCCATGCTGGAAGGTTTTTCCTCCAGGCGACAGGAGACATCAGGAAGGAAACTGACGTGCTGTTCCAATCAAAACGCCGAAAACTGGTTCTCAAACCCATGGTCGTCAAGACGACCGAACTGGTTTGGCTCGAATCGTTCGTCGAATACCTTGCCGGGGAGTGCCATTTGGCGGAAAACACGGTCGCAGCATATCGTCGTGACATGAATCATTTTTGGGAATGGCGGGGCAACCGGATGGTCTCGCACCTGACCATTTCCGATCTTGCCGATTACATTGACTGGCTGCATCGGCGGAACTTTTCCCCGGCGACACTGGCCCGACACATCGTTTCGTTACGCTTGTTTTACCGCTATTTGCAAATCGAAGGCCTTTTACTGAAAAATCCCGCCGAACTGCTGGGAAGCCAAAAACTTTGGAATCGCGTCCCACAGGTGTTGTCACCGAAACAAGTGGATCGGCTTCTCACCGGCCCTGTGCCAGGTGACCCGTTTTGGCGGCGGGATCGTGCCTTGTTTGAATTTTTGTACGCTACAGGTTGCCGTGCATCGGAACTATCAACTTTGACCCTGCACGACGTACACCTCGACGAAAAGTATTGTCTCTGCACAGGTAAGGGCAACAAACAGCGGATAGTACACCTCGGAAACCGTGCCGTTGAAGCGTTTCAAGGCTGGGAGGGTTGGGAACGGAACGATCTGGTCAATAAATATGGCGAATCGAATTTTGCGTTTTTATCCTACCGGGGAAGAAGAGTCCGCCGGGAAAGAATTTGGGAATTAGTCATAAAATTTGCGGAACGTGCCGGAATCACCATGGAAATCACGCCGCATACGCTACGGCACAGCTTTGCCACCCACATGCTGGCCGCCGGTGCCGATCTGCGGCAGGTTCAGGAAATGCTGGGACACGCAAGTATTGCAACCACACAGATTTACACACACGTCGATATGTCCCGGTTGAAACTTGTACACGAAAAATACCATCCACGCGGGAAGAAAGAATTTTAATGTGCCGCCTGAGTGTTGTTTTTGTTTAATAAAATCACAAAATTCATAATACACCCCTCCAATGAGTCATTCACGAAATGCAATATATCATCAAATCATGCGATTTTTGTTAAAAACCAATTTATATCGGGACGTACCACTTGCCACAATCAAATCTGATGCTAAAAATTAGTGTATTGATTGCGGAGAAATGTTCCAGGGAAACGCAATCGCGCGAACGAAGATGGACGGTCCAACCCAATTCGGGATGAAATGGCGTTGGACGATCAAGCAACATGAGAGACTTGTTGAAAGGTGGCATCCATGTATTTGAAGCAATTGATAGCCAGTGAAATTCGTCGCAACTCCCAAAAAAGACGCATGAAATTCAAAGTGCATCTAAGATATTTGGCCGTCTGATCCCATATCTCATCTGCAATCGTGTTTTTCTTTCAAGACGCCGGTGTCAAAGACACACGGTAAAGCGTTAAATTCTCGTTTCAGGGTGGATAATCCTGTCTCCATAAAACACAATTCTTTTCGCCTCATTTCTTGAATCAATCTTGAAATTTTTTGCCAAATTTCTGATAATCCCGCCGTGGCTGTCGGTCGGATGATCGCTTTCCGCACCGGGGCGAAGTGTCTCAATGTATGTAACTGCTTTATTTCCAAAGAATTCCGTTTAAGAAAAATGATCGTTTGATTTTCTTTTTGTCGGTTTACAGCTTGATTTTGTCTCTTGCCGAAGCGGCCATTTTACCGCAAAAGAATTTTTTTGCGCGCAAAAGCCAACAATGCTGTTGTCTTTTGTTCAGATATGTGCTTGTCACAATCATCTGTTTTTCTCTGACGCAAATTCTCTGTATTGCCCAAAGTGACAATTCGTTGGTTGAGTTACCCAGTGGCACACCGATTGTTCTTTCCGACATCAACCTGCCAGGCTTTGGCGGAAACCAACCGACGGTTTTTGATTCGATTCCGTCTTATCGTCCGATTATGAATGATATTCCGGTTCCCAATTTGGGTCCAGGCGGCGGACAAATGCCAACATCGGGGGTTGGGGGAGCGGCAGGCGATTTCTCCGTCAGGGCGCAACAGGTTCGTCTGATGCGCGCGGATATTTTTGATTCCGACACATCGGGAACATCATCAATGATCTCAAACGGCACGGTGCCTGGAGGAAGCAACACACTGGCCACCGGCCTGGATATCAGTTGGGGTAGTTTCCAGTGGTTGCATTTTCCCGAGTCGAACCAAACCAAATGGATTTTTGAACAGGGGATTAATGTCGTCATCAGCGGGTTGCAAAGTCAGGAACTCATGTCGGGTGACACGATTGACATTACCGCAGATCGTGCCGTGGCCTGGACGGTTTGCATGCAAGACCGGATAAAAAATATTGGCGGACAGATCAACATTGCCGATCTTGATATGGAGCTTTACATCGAAGGCAACATCGTCTTCCGCGAAGGCGGCAGTGTCACTTACGCCGACCGCATGTATTACGACGTCAAAAACGCGGTGGGAACGATACGCGGTGTTGAAATCCTGATGCCGGTTGCAGAGTATGACGGGACAATCCGCCTCAAAGCCGAGTCGGCACAACGGACAGGTCCCGGTACGTTTTCCGTCCAAAACGGTCTGTTGACAACCAGCACGATGGGTGAGCCGAGCTTTTATCTCCGTTCGCGCAACATTCAGTTTGAACAAAAACGTATTCCGGTTTACAATTCGCTCACAGGCCAGCCGCTCATCGATCCGGCAACAAACCGGCAATACGAAGATACCCGAAATTATGTCGTTGCGGAACACAATGTCATCAATATGGGGTTGCCGGTGTTTTACTGGCCCTGGCTGGCGTTCGACGCGAAAGAGCCGGTCATGTACCTGAAACGGGCGGAGTATTACCACGACAGCATCTTCGGCCACCAGGCACGCACACGCTGGAACCTGTACCAGATACTCAACATCCGCAACCGCCCTGACGGTACGGCACTTGATCTCAATATCGATTATCTCTCGAAACGCGGCGTCGGTCACGGGGTGCAGTTCACTTACAACCGTGGTTCGTTCCTGGGTGCGCCGACTCCTACGGTGGGATTGGCCGATTTCTGGGGCATTTGCGACCGGGGACATGACAACCTCGGCCTGGACCGCCGTGATCTTGAGCCGGAAACGGACTACCGCTATCGCGGATTCTGGCAGCACAAGCAATTTTTCAACAACAAACCGTTCGGCAGTCTGCTTGGCAACGGCTGGCTGCTCAGTGCTGAGTTGGGGGTGTCAAGCGACCGCAACTTCCTGCCGCAGTATTTTGGACGGGAGTGGGAAACCTTCAAAGACGAGACAACCGCACTCGAATTGAAACGCACGGGCGGCGATGAATTTTGGCAATGGTCAGGTGCCCAGTCACTCGCTTTTCGGGCGGATTACACGATTGAGAACTTTTACGACCGCCGCAGTTCGCTGCCGAGATTGGACCATTATACCCTGGGCTATTCGCCGTTTGGAAAATATTTCGGCGACCGTTTCACCTGGTACGAGCACACGCACATCGGCCTGCGCGGGTTCGAAACGCTGACCAGTCCCCAGGACCCGGCCGATGCCGCCATGTTCCGTTACCTTGACTGGGAAGTCGCGCCGGGCAGCACGCTTGACCCGAATGACCCGTTCCAGCAGGTCGATTCTCTGAAGGCGATGCGCGAAGTGTTTTCGACACGCCACGAAATCGACATGCCGTTCAACCTCGGCCCGGTCAAGTGTGTGCCTTATCTCGCGGGCGAGTATGCCCATTGGGGAATCGACCGCAACGATGATATGGTTGACCGTCTTATGGGAACCGTTGGTGTTCGGGCGAACCTCCCGTTCTGGAAGGTCAACCCGACTTATTCGAGCAGCACACTGTATGTCAACGGCGTGGCGCACAAGGTCAATGTCGGCTTCGATCTTTCCCACACGGAGGTCAACAAAGGCTATGGCAATCTGATTCCCTATGACAGCATCGACGACCGCTCCATCGAAGACTTCCGGCGTCGTTATTCGGTCACGACATTCCACGGTGCGATCCCGCTGCTGTACGACGAGCGGTATTACGCGATTCGCTCCGGGCTGAGCAATTGGATCACTTCGCCCAGTACGGAACTGGCCGATGACCTGACGCTGTGCCGCTTTCATTTCAACCAGACCTGGCAGACAAAACGCGGCCCGACCAATCGCCGCCGCATCATTGACTGGATCACGCTTGACACGGGCTTGAACCTGTACCCGAAAAAGGAGCAAAATTTCGGCGAGTCGGTCGGCTTGATTGACTACAATTTCCGATGGCATGTCGGCGATCGCTTTGCCGTGTTGTCGTCGGGGTTGTTCGACACATTCAACAGCGGGCAGACCATTGTCCGTTTGGGCGGCATGTTACAACGTCCCGACCGCGGCAACATTTACCTCGGTGCCGACCGGCTCGACGGACCGTTCCAGCGGACATATCTCAACGGAAGCGTTGCCTATAATCTTTCGGAAAAATGGGCAGCCAACTACTCAACCTCGTATGACCTCAATGAAGGCCGTTTCATGGGGCAGAATATCGCCCTGTTCCGCAAAGGCGAAGTCTTTGTTGTCAAAATCGGGGCCAACTACGACTGGAGCCGCAACGTCTGGGGGCTGAGTTTCGGCATCGAACCGACGTTCCTGTCGAAACTGCGCGGCGGGCAATCGTTCAGAGCATTGTAAAATTGCACTTTGGAACCCGCACAGAAATCAGTTGTTCGATCCCTCAGAGTTGCGACGGTCACGGAGCGGTCATTCCGCTCGATCACTCTCGCGGCTCGGATGGGAGCGGCTCTGATTGGAAATGTTCACGTGATGATTGCGCGGCACCTTGGAGTTGTCCATGCAATTATGACACGGTTCCTTTGCGGTTACCCGGCAATCAAGGCAAAAAGAAACAGGACCGGCACGAGCAGCGTAAAAATCACCCCCATGACGATGGCGAAAATGGCGCGGCCTTTACCTTTCTTTTCGGGATGTCTGCGGATATCGACCCAGGCGATGATTCCCAGGATGATGGCAATCGGTGCGAAAACAATCGTCAATGCGAACAGTCCTGCATAACTTGCGAAAATTGCCCAGAGGGACGTGTTGATCGGGACAATGTACCCCAGCGCGGGATCGTCCGAGTACGATGCTTGCGGGGTGGAACGTGGTAATTTGCCAGGATCAGCCGGAAGGTAGTGAAACAGCGTCGAAAAACAGTGGTTGCACAACCTGAACCGCCGGTTGGGAAGCGTCAACTGCCGCTTCCAACTTGCGACCAACACGGCGTCGGAGCAATCGGCTTCGTAATCGGTGATCGCTTTGACAGCCGTTTCTTTCATTGCCGGCCAACTCGGCGACATGTCCGGGGAATAACCCTGTTCCATGGCATACACCATCGCGTTGGCCGGAATGATACACCCTTGCGATTCCTCAAGGGAACAGTGACAGAATGCACATTTTGACATGGCAGTTGTGAGTTATCAGTTGTGAGTGATCAGTTTCAGCGTCCGGGAGGGCGTAATCCAGCGAACGACTCCAGCGGGATGTTTCTCACGATGAAAAAAACAAGGAACACAATCAAAGCAACCCAATAAACGCCGGTTTGACCGGGAAATGGGATTTCTTTCCGTAAAAACATCCAACACAGCAAACGCACCGCCGAAAACACAAGTAACGGTAATATCAACAGGACGAGCGGGTTGTAGCGCAAACTTGTCGTCAGGTGGCCGTTCAGGAGGTAATGCGCCGCCCGCATCGACCCACAACCGGGACAGTAAAACCCTGTCGCGGTATGAAAGGGACACGACGGAATCATGCCGTAATCCGTTGGGTGCTTGAAGGCCAACAGTGCCAAAAACCCGGCAAACATCGTAATGCCCAGCCACAATTTCACGTAATCCCGCCGCGATGGGCGAGATTTATTGTCAAGTGGTGGTATCGACACGGATTTGTGGCCTCAAATCGTAAGGGTTTTATTGCATACTTTGCAATATGACCGGCAGTATCATGAACGAGATCATGCACAACCAAGCCAATGCCCCACCGACGACTCCGACGACCAAAAAAGTTTTGGCGTTTTTGGCATAACTCATGGCTTTCCGGTAATTCCCGAACCTTTTTCGCTGTTGGCAAAGGCGGAAAAGACAATGGCGACAATCCCCAAAGGCTGACAACAAAATAGAGTCATCAGAATGGAGGGCACCAAGTAGTCGGGTACATTTACCGGTCCCTGATGCTAAAAGCTGAAATCATCCGTCACATTGCTCACGGCATAAGGATTGTTGTCGAAGTCGCTCATTTTTTCTCCGTTGGAAATCTGGTGAAAGGAAATCAGGAACACAATGGTTAGTCACTGAGCTCCAGTTTAGCAAATGTTAATGAGAAGATCAACTCTCGTGGCAAACGAAATGACAGACCGGAAACCCACCTTGATTCCATCATTTCGCTGCTACTTCATTCCGGCTTTTATCCGGGGAATTCACGCCAAAACAAGCTGTTGGAATGTCACGTCGCCGTACCTCGCGACGATGATGAAAGGGCGCGTGTGCCATGCTTGTGAAGTTCGGGGTTGGCTGTTTGGGCCAAACACGGATATCCTCCTTGATTTCTGCAGAAAGAATTTTCAAGGAATCATAACATGGACGTCCTTATTATCCCCCCCCCCCCCATTCCTCCCCCTTGCCCACCCATTCCCTAACACTTCGGTAAAATTTTTTTTCGGGTAATTCCCCTTTTTTTT
>WRMR01000144.1 GCA_009776995.1 Planctomycetaceae bacterium
GGAGGGAGCGTGATTGCCGTGACGGACGAAACGGCCGCCACAGGAAGTACAAAGAGTTTGAAAGTCTATAAGGGAAATCATGTCCTCAATCCCTGGGATCCCCAGATTTCGCAGTTTTTCGAGTATCGCGGTGGTGTGTTTTCCGGTTCGTTCGACCTTCGTTTGGATGAAGGTGCCTCCATGGTCTTTGAATGCAGGGATTGGCCGCACCTCGACAAGACGCGGAGCCGTTTCCGTTCAGCGTATGTGACAGGTCCGTATTTCCAGGTGCGCCCTGACGGAATGCTGACCACCCATCATTTGGAACTGTTCCCAATACCCTATCGCCAGTGGGTTCATTTCGAATTCAAAATCCAGCTTCCCTCAAATACCGCTGATACCGAATCCGGAAAAACATTTTCGCTTACCGTGACGTTGCCGGGAGAAGAGCCGCGCGTCTTTGACGGAATCGTTTGTCCCAGGCAAATCCGGGGCATTGACTGGATCAGCTTTCACACTTTCGGCAACGCCAAGTCCGTCTATTATATCGATAACCTGAAAGTGACGAAGGAATGATTGACCTCGATGCAGGAAGTTGTTCACATTGAATGTTTATGCAATAATGATAGAAAAATGACACAAACACAAGGATCACACGATGTCCCGCCAAACTCCCCTTCGATTTTTCCTGAGCATGATTTTCATGTTGTTGATTCTGCCGCAATTTGCAGAGGGGTATGACAACGGCATTGTGCCGACCAATACCCCGGATTCGGCGCGGCGCATGATTCATAATCTTATCGATTCGTTTGGTAACCGTTATCCTCATGGAAACGACTATCTGAAACGACTCGACGTCATTGAAAGCCGGCTCAAGGCCGACCCGAACAATGTTGCCGCAGCGCAAGACCTGCAACGGTTGATCCGTGAAGCGGCTCTGGCCAATCCTCTGCTGGATTTTGACAGAATTCTCTGCGTCCGTCGCAAGCAGGGACCGCATGGATCGCACGGTTTTACGGCACTGAACGCCTACACGAATGATACGATTCCCCGGCTGGACTGGGACAACGAAATCGTCGTTTTAAGCAATCTCCGCAGTGAAGTCCAAATGACGCCGCTCTATCGGCATCCTCGCACGACCATCCTGCGCGACCTCGCCCTGCATTTTGACGGCAAGCGGCTTCTGTTCTCCTCGATCGACGAACAAAACACCTGGGCCGTTTATGAAATTCAACTTGACGGCACCGGATTGAAAAAACTTTCGCCCGACGGTGCGGCGGACGTTGATTGGTTCGACGCCTGTTACCTGCCGGAAGACGGAGTGATTCTCAGTTGCTCCAACGCCGGTTTTCAAGGACTTCCCTGTGTCAACGGGGCGGCGAAAATGGCCAACCTTTACCGCATCGACAATAACAACGGCATCGTCCGGCAACTGACATTTGAGCAGGACAGCGACTGGCACCCGCGCGTGATGAACGATGGCCGCATCATGTACCTTCGCTGGGAATATACCGACACGCCTCACTTTTTCAACCGGATTCTGTTCTCCATGATGCCGGACGGTCGTCAGCAGCGTGCCTTGTGGGGAAGCGGAAGCTATTTTCCCTCTGCGTACAAACACCCGCGTCCGATTCCGGGACACCCGAGCATGATTCTCGGCGTTGTCAGTGGTCACCATTCGCTGCCCGAATCGGGACGCATGATGTTGCTCGATCCGAATGTCGGTTCCGCTTATCCGTTCCGACACGACCCGGAAACCAAGGAGTGGGGCCCCGAAGGTACGCACCTGAACATCATCCCGCGCGTGTTCCCCAAAGAGGTGACCGGTTGTATGCAGGAAATCCCCGGTTATGGGCGCGAAGTGATCGGCAACGTTTACGACGCCCAGGGCGGACTTGCCAAGTACACGTTTTTTGCACCATACCCGCTCAATGAGAATTATTACATCACCAGTATGTGGCTCGACCACCAGGGAACCTGGGGCATCTGGCTGGTCGATCGCTTCGATAATCTTGTCAAGCTGTATGACCTGCCTGATGCAGGACTGTTCGAGCCGGTTCCGGTTGTTGTGCGGGAACGTCCGCCGGTGATGCCCGACGTGACGATGCCCGGGGAAACGGAAGGCGTCATGTTCATTGCCGACGTTTATCATGGCCGCGGACTGCCCGGTATTCCCCGTGGTACGGCAAAAAAACTCCGTATTTTCTCGTACCACTTTTGCTATTACATGACCGGCGGCCACGAAGCGGTCGGCCAGGAATCCACATGGGACATTAAGCGCGTTCTTGGAACCGTGCCGATTGAGGAAGACGGTTCCGTCAGTTTCAAGGTGCCCGCCAACACGCCGATTTCCATTCAGGTGCTTGATGAAAACGACCAGGCGATCCAGATTATGCAAAGCTGGACTGTCTGTATGCCGGGCGAGCAGTTGGCCTGTGTCGGCTGTCATGAATATCCCAGGGACGTGGTGCCGGCGACGATGGCAATTGCCGCACAAAAGCCTCCTCTGGAGATTCAACCCTGGTATGGCCCCCATCGGCCGTTCGGGTATGAAACCGAGGTTCAGCCTGTTTTGGATCAATATTGTACCGGATGTCACAACGACACGAACAAAGCCGAATGCGGTATCCTTTCCTTTGTACCACATAACACAGGGAACTGGCGAACGGACACTTCGTATCAGGCACTCAACCCTTATTTGCGGCGTCCCGGCCCTGAAATTGAAATCACGACGAAAATCCCGATGGATTATCACGCCGGCACAAACGAACTGATCCAGCGGCTTCGCAAAGGACATCACGGTGTCCAACTGGATCAGGAAGCGTGGGACCGATTGCACACCTGGATCGATCTGAACGTGCCGTATCGTGGTGACTGGCAGTCGCCGGACATGGAAAAACGCCGCTTGGAATTGCAGGAACTTTACGCCGGCATGGACACCAATCCCGAAGCGGAATTTCGGCAGGCAATGGCCCAAAAAACGAAAAACGCCAAACGGATGGCCGATGTTCCCCCGGAAAAAATCAAGGAGCTGATGCAGCCGAAAAAGGACAACCTTTCTCTTCCTCAATGGCCATTCACCTTTTGGACCGCCAAACGCTATCAAGGGGAAGATTCCGTACTGGACATTGATTTTGGCAGCGGGCAGAGTATCCGTTTCCGCAAAATTCCGGCGGGAGAATTCATCATGGGGTCACTTGACGGTTATCCCGATGAATTTCCGCGAAAGATCGTTCGGATTGAGAAACCGTTCTGGATCGCGGAGTCGGAACTGACAAACGGCCAATACGGTGTTTATGATCCGATTCATGATACCGGTTATGCCAAGCAGAACTGCAAAGACCATGTTTCTCCCGGATACATTGCCAATCACCCGAATCAGCCGGTGGCCCGTGTCAGTTGGCAGGAAGCGATGAAGTTCTGTGATTGGCTCTCGGCAAAAACCGGGAAAAAGGTCAATCTCCCGACGGAAGCCCAGTGGGAATGGGCGGCACGCGCCGGATGTGACACGCGGTTCTATTTCGGTAACCATCTGGCCGACTATGTGCGGTTCGCCAATCTGGCCGATGCAAGTCTGCGTCAGACGATTCACGATTTCGAGGACAATCCGCCGGAACAGTTCGACCGGCGATATCCGGAAAACTTTGTTTCACAGATAGGCGGTTCGACGATTGCGATCCGGCGGTTTTTCCCCGTGGGACATCCGTTTCCGTTGCGCGATGACCGTTACAACGACGGTTGGTACACGGTGGATTATGTCAAACAGCGGGACCCGAACGCCTGGGGACTCTACGATGTGATCGGCAACGTCTGGGAATGGACACGATCGGATTATGCGCCTTATCCGTACAAGGAAGACGACGGCCGCAACGCCGGAGATGTTTCCCGAATGAAAGTGGTTCGTGGCGGCAGTCACTGGGATCGTCCGAGTGTGATTGGAGCTTCGGTGCGTGTGCCGTTTGAGTCTTACCAGAAGGTACATCATGTCGGTTTCCGCCCCATCATCGAAATTGAGGAATAAGGTTTTCTCCGGAATCATGATAAGCCAACGTTATGGCGGTCACATCATGGCCGCCGTAACGTTGGTTTGAATTGACAATTAACGCTCCCTCGATCATAATGAAAGACGAGATCAATTTTTCACAGAAAAGGAACCCTAGACCCCATGACCGACCGAGAACGACTGGACGAATACAAAATTTTACTGACCTCGGCGGTGGCCGCGTTTGACTTTGGCCAACTGGAACCGGCGGTGCAACTGATCCGTGAGACATACCGCGCCGACCGCCAGATTTTCACTATCGGCAACGGCGGCAGTGCGGCGGTGGCCGTGCATCTTGCGGCGGATTTCGGCAAGAACATTGCCCAACCGGGCGAAAAACACCCGCGAATTATGACGCTTTGCGCCAATTCCTCCGCCCTGACCGCACTGGGAAACGACTGCGGCTACGACGAAACCTTTTCCGGCCAGCTTCGCAATTTCATGAACCCCGGTGACCTGCTGATCGCCGTCTCGTCCAGCGGCAACTCGCCGAACATCATCAAAGGAGTCGAGTATGCCCGGTCCAACGGCGGCAAGGTCATCGGTATGTCCGGCTTCAACGGTGGCAAGCTGAAACAACTTGCCGACATTTCGTTGCATGTCTCGGTCGATGTCTATGAAGTGGTCGAGGACATGCATTCGATCTTTTGCCACGCCGTCATCCACGCGATGAAAGTATGGAAGAGGTAGTACCCCGACGATCCGTCCACCGCATGGGATACCTCAAGTTTCTGATTTCACATTCGACACCTGCTCTTCTTTTTCACCCCGGATTTCCCGATAACCACACTTGCGGTTGATCGAATTGGCATTAGAATTTTGAATGAAGATAACTTCTTTGGCGACAATGAAATGCAGGGAGAAAAGAAACATGGCCGAAACATCTGCTGGTGTCAAACCGCTTTCGCTTGCAGAATATACAACTTTAACAAACGATGAACTTGATACCCGAATCAAAGCTGTCCGGGAGATGCTCGGCGATCGCCTCTTGATTCTCGGGCACCACTACCAGCGGAGCGAGATCATCAGGCATGTCGATTTGACCGGCGACAGTTTTGCGCTCAGTCAGGCGGCGTCGCAGAACCGGGCTTGTGATTTCATCGTCTTTTGCGGTGTGCATTTCATGGCCGAGACGGCGGATGTGCTGGCCAACGCTCCGAAGAACCTCGCGGCGAGAGACGGTCGCAGGGTGTTTGTGGCACTCGCCGATGCGGAGGCTGGTTGCCCGATGGCCGACACGGCGTCCCTGGAACAGGTCGAAACCGCTTGGGCGGAACTGGCGGGTCATTTCGACACCACCCGTATCATTCCGGTCACTTACGTCAATTCGACCGCCGCGATCAAAGCGTTTTGCGGCCGTCACGGCGGACTGGCCTGCACGTCGTCGAACGCCATGGCCGTTTTGCAATGGGCTTTTGAACACGGCAACCGTGTCCTTTTTCTGCCCGACCAGATGCTGGGGCAAAACACCGCCCGAAACATGGGTATCCCGCGTGAACAGACCTGCCTTTGGAACCGCGAGCAGGAACAATTGCAACCACAAACACCGGGTGCCGGCCTTACCGACTGCCGCGTCATTCTCTGGGACGGTGCCTGCCCGGTGCATTTGAAATTCGAACCGGGTGCCGTTGCCAAATCGCGGCACGACTTGCAGGATGTCAAGGTCATCGTCCACCCGGAATGTTATCCCGAAGTGGTCGGCCAGGCCGATTTCGCCGGTTCGACGAGCATGATCATCGACATGATTGCCGCGTCGGAGTCCGGGTCACGCTGGGCAATCGGCACGGAATGGCACCTGGTTGAACGACTCGCCGGACAATACCCCGACCGCACGGTCACGACGCTTGGCCGGGTTGAAGCCGTGTGTGATACGATGGCACAAACGCAACCGGCCAACCTGTGTCACGTTCTCGAACACATTGCCGCAGGCACACCGATCAACCAGGTCGCCGTCGATGAAGCCATTGCCCCCGACGCGCGCGTTTGCCTCGAACGAATGCTCGCGGCAAGATAGGTTTTTGGTTTCCTCCAGAGTCCACAAAAACGCGGAGAATGGGTTGTCAGGCTGAAAGCTCTCCGTCACAAGGCATCTGTTCGCCTTCAATAACAGTACGCAGTTCGTCGGTGTCCATGACCTCTTTTTCGAGCAGATAGTCCGTCAGCTTTTGCAACGTGTCACGACGGTCTTCAATCAGGGCTTTCGTTTTTTCGAACATGCCTTCGAGAATCGCCTTGATTTCCCGGTCGATTTCCCAGGCGGTCTGTTCGCTGTGCGTCCGCGTCGGGAACAGGCGGGGTTCATTGATGTAGCTCGCACGCGGGTTTTCGCGGTAATTGACACGTCCCAGCTTGCTCATGCCATAGTCCATCACCATGCTGCGCGCGATTTCCGTTGCCCGTTCAAGATCGTTCTGCGCACCTGTTGAGTAATCGCCGAGCATGATTTCCTCGGCCAGTGTCCCGCCAAGAAAGACCTGAATGCGGCATTCGAGTTCCTCGCGGGTCATCAGGTAACGGTCATCTTCCGGGCGTTGCAACGTGTAACCCAAAGCTGCCGCGCCGCGCGGGATAATCGAAATTTTATGCACCGTATCCGCCGCCGGCAGCAGGTAGGCGACCATCGCGTGCCCGCTTTCGTGATAGGCCACGCGACGTTTTTCGTCGTCGCGAATGGTGTGACGTTTTTTCTGCAAACCGGCGGTCACACGTTCGGCGGCTTCATTAAATTCGTCCATTGTGACGGCCGTTTTGCCGACACGCGCCGCGAGCAGTGCCGCTTCGTTGACCAGTGCCGCAAGGTCCGCACCCGCAAAACCCGACGTGATTGACGCAATCGCGTGCAGGTCGATGCCCTCGTCGAGTTTGACCTTGCGCGTGTGGACTTTCAAAATGTCCTCACGCCCGCGAATGTCCGGGCGATCCACCAGAACGTGGCGGTCAAAACGACCGGGACGCAACAGTGCCGAATCCAGCGTTTCCGGCCGGTTGGTCGAGGCCATGACAATCGCCCCGGTGTTGGCCCCAAATCCGTCCATTTCGACCAGCAGTGCGTTGAGCGTCTGGTCACGTTCCTCGTTGGAGCCGATATTGCCGTTGCCGCGCGTCTTGCCGATGGCATCCAGTTCGTCGATAAAAATAATGCAAGGCGTCCGCCGTTCCGCTTGGTCGAACAGATCACGAACCCGTGCCGCACCGACACCGACGTACAACTCGACGAAATCGGAGCCGGACAAGCTGAAAAACGGGACCCCCGCTTCCCCGGCAACCGCTTTGGCCAGCAGAGTCTTGCCCGTTCCAGGCGGGCCAAATAACAATACGCCTTTCGGGATGCGGCCTCCGAGGACCTGAAATTTTTCCGGCGTTTTCAAAAATTCGACAATTTCCCGCAATTCCTCGACTGCCTCATCGACGCCGGCCACATCTTCGAACGTGATCTCAATTTCTTCCTGCGACACCTGGCGGCCCCGGTTCCGGCTGAACGCAATGGCACCTGAGCCGGCCATGCGGCGGAACATGAAGAAAATCAGCGGAATGGACGCCAGCATCATCAGCATAAAGAGCATCGTCCCGCCGTGCATTTCCCAGAAATTCGGGCGGCCTTGCGCACGATAATCATTGAACCCTGCCTTTTCAAGCCGCTGCCACAACTCGTTGTTGTCGAAGTCCAACCCCTTGCGGCCGGAAGAAAAGTGGACATCATTGACCGGTGCCTTGACTTTGTCGGATGGAGCAATGACCTCGCGGGTGACGGTTCCCCGGATATCATAAGAACTTACGATGATTTTCTTGAGATTGGAATATCGTACTGTTTGTTCCTGTTTCCCTTCGCCGACTTTGAATTCGATACTTGCTTCTGGATTGTCAGCCCCTTGGTCAATGAGCTGCATCAGTTTTCCGAACGCAATTTCATCGTGTTTCGGAAACGTTATCAAATTCAACAGACAGATTGCGACGACAACAACCAACGCGATCATCAAAAACGACCATCCGCCGCCTTCCTGCTTGGGAATTTTCGGTCCCCGATCATTCGGCGGCTGATTCATGGGTTGTTGTTTTTCCTGATGATCACGCTGATGATCCGTGTTTTTCTCAGCTTCTGCGTCAGGCGATTCTTCACCTGAGACCGAAAATTGGTATATGTCTCGATTGTTTCGCGATTTTGGGAAAAATGAGTAAAATAGTGTTTGTGTCATGAAAAATGAAAGATTTGTTTTTGCCCACTGCCAACTTTGTGCCGGAATTGCTTTCAATACCATACGATCTATTGTAAAATCAGATGCCATCTGACGCAAGCGCAAACGTGTAACAAAATCGGGAACAATGATGAGCAAGTCCTCCATCCCAGTAGTACACCTTTCAAAAATGGAGCCGGGACACGAATGCGATGTCTTTGCACTGTTGGCCGAAAAGGAAATGCTCACCACGAAGGACGGCAAACCCTATATCCGGGTCAATTTCCGTGACGCCATTCGCGAAATCCGGTTTCCCATCTGGTCGGACACACCGTTATTCGACGACTGCAAACAAAACTGGGAACCCGGTGAGTTCTACAAGCTACGAACGGTTTATCGGATCACAGGTTTCGGGCCGCAACTTGAAATCCGCAAAATTCGCCCCGTTATCGAGGCGGACAAATCGGAAGGCTTCGACCCGGCCCAATGCCGGCCGTCATCGCGATTTGCGCCCGAATCGATGTACGACGAGATACTCGCACTGGCCAAAACGCATTGTGGCAAGGGAAAGTTATACCAGCTTGTGGTGCAGATTTTCAAGAATCACCGCAGCGCGATTCTCGACACGGCCGCAGCCCGAAATCACCATCATGTCTTCTTCGGCGGATTGCTCGAACACACACTGATGGTCACGAAAACGGCGGTTTTTCTTGCCGACATGTATTTGACGAACTATCCCGAATTGAGAACCCGGCTTTCAAAACCGCTGGTCGTTGCCGGAGCGATTTTGCATGACATCGGCAAAATCCGCGAGCTGCATTACGATGTCGTCACCGCACACCACACCACCGAAGGCGACCTGATCGGTCACGCTGTTTTGGGACGCGATTTTGTCCGTGACTTCGGACGCGAAGTGGAACTGGAACCGGAAATCCAAATGCAACTGGAGCACATCGTCATCTCACACCAGCGTTTCGCCGACTGGGGTGCCCCCAAACCGCCCATGTCGCTCGAAGCGTTGCTCGTTGCCCATGCCGATTCCTGCGACGCAATGTTCGGCACCTACTGCCGGGTCATCGAAAAAGACGACATGCCCGGCGAAATCACAACCCGCAAAAATATTCTCGGTTACGCACTGTTCAAAAAGGACGGAAAATAGGCCGTACCCGACCAAACAGAAAATTGTTACTTTCCAATAACAGCCCGGACGGTCCGAAACACTTGATTCGACACGACGCAGTGCAGAGTGCAGAGTGCAGAGTGCAGAATGCAGAGTGCAGAGTGCAGAATGCAGAATGCAGAGTGCAGAATGCAGAATGCAGAGTGCAGAATGCAGAGTGCAAAGTATTCCGCTCTGCACTCCTAGCCACTAGCCACTCGCCACTGGCCACTCTGACTGTCAAACTCTAACATGCTATACAAAACAACAGTCTGTCTTATGAGAGGAAACGTTATTTTTTACCCAAACGATTCTGTTTACCGTCCCGATTTAACGAATATGCAGCATTTCCGGCCAATTTCTGATTCAAAAGTGATCAAATTTGAGCATTCGGGAATCATTCAATGATTCAAAAGTGATCAAACTTGAGCCTTCGGCAATCATTCGATGATTCAAAAGTGATCAAATTTGAGCATCCGGGAATCATTCGATGATTCAAAAGTGATCAAACTTGAGCCTTCGGGAATCATTCAATGATTCAAAAGTGATCAAATTTGAGCCTTCGGGAATCATTCGATGATTCAAAAGTGATCAAATTTGAGCATTCGGGAATCATTCGATGATTCAAAAGTGATCAAATTTGAGCATTCGGGAATCATCGATGGGTGCGCCGGAATGGAATCTTGTGCGCAAGCCAGAAATTGTGGCAAGTGAGTGACCAGTGGCCAGTGCAGAGTGCAGAATGCAGAGTGCAGAGTGCAGAGTGCAGAGTATTCC
>WRMR01000145.1 GCA_009776995.1 Planctomycetaceae bacterium
TGACTCCTGAATCCTCTCTGCATTGTAAAATAGCCTCATTCTGCGTGAAAGGGGACGAAAATGTGATATTTTCGCCGTAAAAAGGTGACACTTTTTCCGCCAACAGCGGCACTTTTTCTGTCAACGGCGGCACTTTTTCTGTCAAATTTTATGTCCGCGTTGACAATTTTAATCCTTTTTCTGTCAATTTTGACGGTCGCGTTGACAATTTTAATCCTTTTTCTGTCAATTTTGATGGTCGCGTTGACAATTTTAATCCTTTTTCGTTTAATTTTTCCAACGTGACATGAAAATTTCGGACTTTTTCGTTTAATTTTTCCAACGCGACATGAAAATTTCGGACTTTTTCGTTTAATTTTTCCAACGCGACATGAAAATTTCCGACTTTTTCTCCGAACGTTCCGGCTTTTTCTGCCGGTTTTGACGCTCCGGCAGCCACGTTCACGACTTTTTCCGCCAATGTTCGGCGGTCACGGCGTGACCGCCCTGCCGATTATTGCACCTTTGCGTACAGTAAAATCGCGGCATGTGGCACATTGTCCATTGTAACAAGTAATCCTTTTTCCATCAACTCACGGCCGGAGAATCGTCCGAGATCGCCGTGGTCGAGGTCTTTGACGGTGTAATCCGCATCGGAGTCGAGTTCATGTAACCGGAAGCGTGCCGAGACGTAAGGCGATTCACTACGGCGGAAGACCTGCACCATGCCTTCCGAGCGGTCGGTCAAACTGAACTGCCAGGCCATCCACACGTTGTTTTCGAGGCTGTAATCGGTCAGCGGGAAAAAGTCGCCGTAAAAATACCTGTTGACTTCCTTCCAGTTTTCAAAGTACGTCCGATATGGCGTAAAATCACGATCCCGGTCGCGCATGTCGGTGCAGCAGTTAATGTAAGGGAGCAGCGCACTGCGGAACTGGTAGGGGTCGGGGCTGATTTCGCCCGACCCGAACAGCGGCAGCCAGGCCGAAAGCCCGTAAGTCTGACACTGATTGCTGTCGGCGTTAAAAATGAAATCGCTCCGCAAGAGCGGCACCGCACGCCGCAACGTTTCAATATCATTCCGCATGCCGCCGCTCGCACAGGAGTCGATCAGCATGTTCGGGTGCCGCCGTTTCAGTTCGTCCCAAAATGCAAGATAGCCGGTAACGTGTTTCATTTCGGTCATGCCCTGGCGATCCAGCGTGTCATTATTTTGCCAGAATCCGAGCGGACCCATGTTGAAATCCTGGCGGTAAAGATCGATACCCTCTTTCGTGATGATAGCATCGATATGCTCGACACACCACTGCCATGCGTCAGGATGGCCGAGATTCAGCAGGCCGCCCTGTTTGCCGCCGAGTACCCATTCCGGACGCTCGTTGGAAAGCCAGGTATCCGCTGCCACCCGTTCCGGCTCGAACCAGACAATCGAACGTACACCCTTGCTGCGGCCATGATCGGTAATCGGTCGCAACCCGCCGGGGAAGCGTTGCAGATCGACTTCCCATGTCCCGGTGTGCGGCCAGCCGGTTTTGTTGACGTACCACCCGGCATCCATCCACCAGTAATCCAATTTAATTCCCTCTTCGATGTAACGGTCGATAAACAGCTTTTGCGTGTCCGAAGTTGCATAAATCATCTCGGCATATTGATGTGAGCTGCATGCGGCAAAGTGCGTTTTCGGCGGTTTGCCGTCGAATTGCGGGAAGTTGTGCGCGAGCATCCATTGCCGCCAGATATTTTGCGACCGTACAACATCCCCATAGTAAAACTGCAACACGGTCATCGACGAACGGGCGTCCTCACCGGGGCATAGCATAAAACGCGTCTGCTCCTGTCCCGCCGCAAGCCGCAAGTCGGTTCGTGATGTGTCCGGCGCGTCGTTGGTGAAATCGACGGCCCATTGTCCGGCCCAACCGACAACGACAATCAGCCCGGCTTCCTCTCCGGCAACGTTGAAATACGGCCAATCCGACATGGTGGGTTTTCCGTGTGCCGAAGAGGTACGTTTCGTTTTTCCTGGTTCCAACTTCGTTTTGAGCGGCATGAAATCATCAATGCGGCACGGACTGCCCACATTGTGATGCAACGTCATCGTTCCCGGCGAATAACTCGGCAGCACAACATCCAACCCTTTCAGGTCGGAAATAACCGGCGTGTTGGCGTCACCGTTGTTTTTCAAATACACCGTCCATTCGACCGTCGGAAAATCGTGATAAGCCGCCGCCGCCATGCTCACTTCGAGTTTCGTGGCCGGGTCGTTCCATGTTGTGACGTATTGCGTCCGCTTGTCGTCGAGTTGCTTTTTCTCACGCTTGACCGGCCAGGTTGCAAGCAGTTCCGCCGAAGGCTTGCCGCCATACACAAACGAAAACGGCGGGTCGGTGGTCAACTCGCGGTCTGGTATAAGAAACGGCAGATCGTCGAGCCAAATCGTTTGCCCGGTTTCGCATTCGACCCGGATGTCGGCCCAGTCCGCCTGGTCCCAGCCGATGCCATCGTCGCCGTCCTCCACGATCAGCGAAAATTCCGCCGCGCCGTCCAGCGGAACGGCAATGTTGATCGGTTCCGATTTCACCCGCATCAGCGGTGAGCGGTAGAGTTCCCGGTTGCCGGCCTTGACGACAAAAACGACCGTCGCCCTGTCAACCGATGCGGTATTCTCGTTTTCATCGACGCCGATGGTTGCGAACAGCGTTTTGGCCTTTGCCGGAAGTGTCACGTTGAGGTGACTGACCGCGTGGCAGTACAGTCCGCGTGTGTAAGCCTTGCCGAGGATTTTCATCGGCTGACCGCCGCGTCCGCGTTTTTGCACCGGGTCGTTATTTGCCAGCACAAGAATGCCGGCATGCCCAACCGTGTCCGGCTTTTGCGCTTCGAACTTGGCACTTACCCAGTTCTTTGCCGCCTCCACTTCCGCCGGGGAAATCTCGGCTGCTGTTGCAGTGGACGCAAAACAGCACATGACAAACGCACTCAAAATTCGATGGTGTTTCATGGTTTGATCCTCCTGTTCATTAAACATAGCTTGTGCAGTGCCTCTATGCAACACTGCCAAACCTGATAACGTAGTACGGTTTTCCTAATCGAATACAGAATCGGCATTGCTGCCAGCTCCAGCTGATATTCCATCATCATTCAGTCTTAACTTATCATACTATAACGTTCAGAATCATTATCTGTAAAGACGATTTTGCGCATAATTTCTATTGGTTTTGCGCAATTCATGAGCCGTCATTCTCCTGTTACTTTTCACACAACATTACGCCCTGAAAGGGCAAACAACAAAAGACCCCTTCGGGGCGACATACTGTGGAAAATCCAACTATACCACACAACGCCAACAAAGTGAAGTTTGAAAACAGCATCCCGGAGCGTAAGCGACGGGTTTTTCGGGTGCGGTACCGTTGAACTGGTCACTTGTTTATGATGTGTATTTGAAATGCGGGGTCGTAGTGCTGTGACCGGATATGCGACCGCCCGGAGATCGGTTACCCACCTTGATCCGGTTGCTCCACTTCGCTGCGCCCCCGGCTACCATCCACTCGTTTGCTTTGCCACGCCCTTTCGAGCGATAGACAAACTGATCTTGGTCTTGCAGACGGCCTTTGGTATAATCACGCCACGTTTTTGGGTAAAACAAACAATAGGTAACGCGGCAGGCACAAACAAGGATGAGCATCAATGAAATGGATACAGGCGGCACTGATGATTATTGCAACAACTTTCGGAAACGTGACGCTCCCGGAATGTCGAGGAGATGCACCAAATCAAGGCGGTGATAAAACGATGTTGACCCGTTGGGGGAAAAGTCTCAACCCGGATCAAGTGTTGCCGGATTACCCGCGACCACAAATGATTCGCAACGGCGAATGGCTCAACCTGAACGGCTACTGGGAATTGGAATTCCCCAACAGGAACGACCGTAGAATGCCCCAAACACAGTCGAGACAACCGGGCCAATCGCAAACCGTTCCGATTCTCGTACCGTTTCCGATTGAATCGCGTTTGTCCGGGTTTACCACACATGCCACGTCGGTCACGTATCGAAAGCGGTTTCGTATTCCCGGGAATTGGCCGAAAAACAGTCGCATTCTGCTACACTTCGGTGCGGTCGATTGGGAATCGATCGTGCAGGTCAACGGAAAACACATCGGAACGCATCGCGGCGGTTACGACGCATTTTCGTTCGATATTACCGATGCCCTGTTGACCGACGCGGAACAGGTTTTGGTCGTCACTGTCACTGATCCGACAGAACAAGGTTCCCAACCCCGGGGAAATCAATCAACCGTCAAAGCCAGGGGGCAGCATACCAGCGTCACGGGCATCTGGCAAACCGTCTGGCTGGAACCGGTTCCCCAGGTTTCCATACGTCAAGTGCAACTGACTCCCGACTTCGACGGGAAATCGGTGAAATTGCAGATATTCGGAGAAAACCTCAGCGAAAACCACATTGTCAAGGCCGAATTGTACGATGGAGAGGAGTTTGTCACGCGAGGATTCGGCGGGACGGACGGGGCGATGATTCTGCGTATCCCGGAAAGCCGGTTCAAACCCTGGTCACCGGAAGAACCGCAGTTATACACAATCAACATTGCACTCCTTGACAACAATCAAATCATTGATCAGGTCGAAAGCTATACCGGCATTCGCAAAATCGAAGTCGTGCCGGTTTCGAACGACCGGGCAACGATTTACCTGAACGGAAAACCGTATTTTCAAAAAGGTGTGACCTCGCACGGAATGTGGCCGGACGGACTTTATACGCCCCCGTCCGAAGAAGCCCTGCGCAGCGACCTGATGGTTGCGCGAATGGCCGGTTTCAATATGATTCGCAAGCCAGCGAAAGTCGAACCGCAACTCTGGTATTACTACTGTGACGCAGTTGGCATGCTTGTTTGGCAGGAAATTCCCGCCGGTCACAACAACCACGCTTCGGCAACAGCCCAGTTTGACGCAGAACTGGGTGCCATCGTTCGGCAATTGTACAATCACCCGTCCGTTGTTTGCTGGGTGTTGTTTCAGCAAGGGATCGGCGAACATAACCCCCAATTTTACGCCGACAAGATGCAGCAACTTGATCCCTCCCGGTTACTGTGCGTTTCAAGCGGAAGCGACTCGCAACCGCTGGGAAACGTGTTCGATGTGTACATGCTGCCGGAATTGCATCCGATGATGCATCAGTCGCACCAGGCGCAAACGATAGGCCGATACGGCGGGATTGATTTGTACGTCAAAGATCACTCGTGGTCAACAGAACATTGGGGTTACCGCGAAGTGAGCAAGACAACCGAACTGCTCGCCGAATTTCAACGACTGACCGACGTCATCGTCGAATACCGCGATCAGTTTGACGTTTCTGCTGCGGTTTACCATCAGTTGGTTGATTGGGAAGAAGAGACCAACGGTCTGATGACGTATGACCGCGACCTGATGATCGTGAATACCGAAGACATTAAGGAACAACTCGAAAAACTTGATTACGAGTAATCAAAAAAGTTTTTGTAGTCCTACTCCCACTCGATGGTCGCGGGTGGTTTGGAACTGATATCATAGACGACGCGGTTGATGCCCGGTACTTCGCTGATAATACGGGTCGAAATGCGGCGGAGCAGATCACCGGGCAAGGCACTCCATTCGGCGGTCATGAAATCGCCGGTGTTGATGCAGCGGATGGCAATGGCGTTTTCGTAAGTGCGGCAGTTGCCGGAAACGCCGACGCTCTGAACCGGCAGCAGGACAACGAACGCCTGCGAAATCGAACGATACAACCCCGCGTTGCGGATTTCTTCGATCAAAATGGCGTCCGCCTCGCGAATGGTGTCCAGCTTTTCGACCGTCACTTCGCCGAGGCATCGCACGGCCAAGCCCGGACCGGGGAACGGGTGCCGCCAAACGAGCGATTCGGGCAAGCCCAGTTCCAGGCCAAGTTGCCGCACTTCGTCCTTGAACAGGTCACGCAACGGTTCGATCAGCTCAAACTCAAGATCATCAGGCAAGCCGCCGACGTTGTGGTGCAGTTTGATTGTCGCGGCAGGTGCATCGGCGTCGCCGCCGCTTTCGATCACATCAGGGTAAATCGTGCCCTGGGCGAGAAACCTGGCGTTCTTGAACCGCGACGCCGCTTCCGAGAACGCATTGATGAACTCATGTCCGATGCGTTTCCGTTTTTCCTGCGGGTCGATCACACCGGCCAACGCCCCAAGAAACCGCTTTTCTTCGCGTACAATGTGCAGATCAATTTTGAAATGCTTTGTGAACTCGTGTTCGACGCTTTCCTGTTCGCCTTTCCGCATCAGCCCGCTGTCAACGAAAATGCAGGTCAGTTGCGGCCCGATTGCGGCGGCAAGCAGTGCGGCAACGACTGCCGAATCGACCCCGCCGGACAGGCCGCAAATCACTTGCCCGGAACCGACCTGTTCACGGATTCCCCGAATCATCATGTCGGCGTAATCCCGCATCGTCCAATCGAACGAACAGCCGCATTGTTTAAGAAAGCCGGGAAGAGTATTGCTGACATCCAGGTGACCGCCACGGACAGCAAGCATGGGAATGTCCAGCTTGTCAATCGCGGAAATTTTGGCCTCATGCTTGTCCAAGCTGATTTCATCGCAGACGCAGACAATCCCGCGCGGCGCAATGGCTTTGATCTTTTCCGGCGGCATTGTGTGCGGCACGACGCGCGAATAAACATGGCATTCGCGAATTTGCCGCGCGACCTGTTGGACGTAAGGCGTCCCGAAGTTCAGGACGAGGATCGTTTCGTGTGAATGATTGTGTGGGGGCATGAGAGTGGAACTCGTTTTGGTATCACATCGGGCCGGTCAGTGTGTCTGTCGCGTCCAATAGGGAATCGAAGAAACCGCCGCCACGCGCGGCTGCTATTCATGGAACGGTCATATACCATCTGCCGTTGGTTCAACCGTTGTGCGGATTGCCAATTCTTCAAGCTGCTGTGGTGCCACGGCACCGGGGGCATTGGTCATCAGGCATGAGGCTTTCGTCGTTTTGGGGAAAGCGATGCAGTCGCGGATGTTGTCCAGCCCGGCGAAAAGCATGACCAGCCGGTCGAGTCCGAGCGCGATCCCGCCGTGCGGCGGGGCACCCATTTTCAGGGCTTCGAGCAGGAAACCGAATTGCGATTGTGCCGTTTCCAGCGAAAGCCCAATCAGCGAAAAAACCTCGCTTTGCAACGTCGTGTCATGAATACGGATCGTCCCGCCGCCGGCCTCGAAACCGTTGATCACCAAATCATACGCCTGGGCTCGCACCGCTGCCGTATCGGTTTTCAGCTTGGGTACGTCCTCGGCCAGCGGGGCGGTAAACGGGTGGTGCATCGCCGTCCAGCCGCCGGTCTCTTCGTCCGGGGCGAACATCGGAAACTTGACAACCCACGAAATGTTGAGCTTTGACGGATCATACAACCGCAAATCCGCCGCGAGTTTCCGGCGCAGGGCGTTCAATACCTTGCAGGTGACCTCAAACGTGTCACAGCAGAATAACAGAAGATCGTTCGCTTCCGCACCAAGCCGCTCACCAATCTTTTCCAACAGCGAGTCGTCAAAACTTTTCGCACTTGACCCGCCCAGCTTGCCGTCGGCTTCGACCTTGAACCAGACCAGCCCTTTTGCTTCGTACAATTTCGTGTATTCGATCAATTCATCAATGGCCTTCCGCGAATAATGATCAGCGACGTTTTTGACATTGATTCCCCGGACGCGGCCACCCGACACGGCAGGGTCCTTGAACACGCGGAACTCGCATTCTTTTGCAAGATCAGTCACGTCAATCAGTTCCATCCCGAAACGCAGGTCGGGCGAGTCGTGTCCGAATCGTTCCATCGCTTCGTCGTAAGTCATGCGTGGGATCGGCAACGTCAATTCCTCGCCTCGCAAGTCCCGACACAGCCGCACCATCAGGCCGTCAATTACCGAAATGATGTCTTCCATTTCGACAAACGCCATTTCAACGTCGAGTTGCGTAAATTCCGGCTGGCGGTCTGCCCGCAGGTCTTCGTCACGGAAACACCGGGCGATTTGAAAATAGCGGTCCATGCCCGCGATCATAAGAATTTGCTTGTAAAGTTGCGGGGACTGGGGAAGTGCGTAAAAACAACCCTGCGATACACGGCTGGGCACAAGGTAATCGCGGGCACCCTCCGGCGTACTCTTTCCGAGTATGGGAGTTTCGACCTCGACGAAGTTGAGTTCGTCAAAATAATCGCGCATAACCTTGGTGATCTTGTGCCTAAGCACCAGTGAGTGTTGCATTTCCGGCCGTCGCAGGTCGAGGTAACGGTATTTCAGACGCGTTTCCTCTGAAGGCATGTCGAACCCGGACGGCACAAACGGAACCGGCACCGATTTGTTCAATAGTGCAACAGAAATCGCCTGCACTTCAATTTCGCCGGTGGGCATTTTCGGATTGACCATGCCCTCCGGTCGCGGATTGACCTTGCCGACAACTTGGATCACGTCTTCCAGCCTGAGTGCCTGGGCAATTTCAAAATATTCGTCACCCACGGCAGGCGTGAAAACAACTTGCGTCACCCCGTACCGGTCTCGCAGATTAATGAACAGGAAACCGCCGTGATTTCGATAGGAATCGACCCAACCGCTGAGTGTGATTTGATTTCCCGTGTTTGCCGCGCGTAATTCGCCGCAAGTGTTTGTCCGATACATGGTTTTGGTGTTTCCGCAATGAAATGGTTGAGATGCAAATGGCTCCTCTATTTGCGTATTATACAAACAAGGTCAATTTTGGGAATCATCCCGAAATGTATTTCGATTCGCGAAATCCTCGCGTGAACATTTTCCCGAGAGTCATCGAACGGAAATGACCGCTCCGTGACCGTCGCGGCTCTGATTCATTGAACAACTTATTTTTACACAAGTTCTAAGCCTCCTCATACCATTGCCCTATTTCCGGACACGGGCTGTCACGTCATCGGTTCATTCTCCTTCCGACGCAATGATGTCAAAGAACCGTTGCTGTTGTTCGCGGTAGTATTCGGGTAGTGTATCGTTGTGGTCGAGACCTTCCATGCGGACGAATTTTTTTCGCTCGCCAGGACAAGCTTTGAACAGCTCGACGCCCTGTTGAAACGGGATGACCGAATCCGCGTCACCGTGGCAGTGCAACAGCAGACCGTTGTAGTTCCTGATGCCGGCCAGCGAATCGAGCTTGTACCGGACGATTGATCGCGGTGCGATCGGCAGCTTCTCTTTTGCCATGTCGGGAATCGAGGTAAATGTGCTTTCGAGAATCAAGCCTTTCGCGCCGGTTTCCGCAGCCAGGTCAACGGCCACTGCACCGCCGAGGGATCGTCCGCAGTACACCAACCCGTCCGGCTTCAGCGACTCCCGTTTGCACAGCCAGTCCAGTGCGGCGCGGCCGTCCCGGAGTATTCCCGGTACACTTGGCACTCCCTCGCTTTTGCCATAGCCGCGATAATCATAGATCAACACGGAAACGCCGAATCGCGAACGCATTTCTTCCGCCGCATAACCCCAGCCGCTCAAATTGCCCGCATTACCGTGGCTGAACACCACCCAGGCTTTCGGCTGCTTCGCCGAGAGATACCAGGCATTAATCCTGACGCCGTCCGATGTGGTCAGTGTCACATCTTCGTACTGGAAATCCGGCTCCTTCCAAGTTTGCGGATGGTACGTTGTTGGGTGGAAAAGAATCACGTTGACCAGCGGGTCACCCTTGTTCTGACTCGGGGCCAACCGGCACGAAATGATCATCACAACAAACAGGAAAACCGCAATGTAGATCATCCGACGGCCCTGGTGACTCAAAATAAAAGGTTTCATGGGGAACTCCTTGGAAAAACGTCACATTTTACTTAATGCCACAGCGCATATAGATTATACCACGAAGGAAGTGCAGAGTGCAGAGTGAAGATAAGGAATCGGAACATTCTGCACTCTGCACTCCTGACTCCTGGTTTTTTCGCCAAGAGCCAGCGGATTAGCAAAAAACGTGCCAGTGTCTGCGTTTTTTTCCAAACGGTGGAATTTTGGAGAAAAAGACCTACCGTTCAGAGGTTGGTAGTTAAGTTAGGCGAATTGGTGGAGCGAGAAATGGGCGGAAATGGTATCATTCCTTGAGTTTTAGCACCTCCCCGCA
>WRMR01000146.1 GCA_009776995.1 Planctomycetaceae bacterium
GCGCATTTTGCGGCGGCTTGACTTGACGAAAGTCAACAACGGCCGGGAAGAAGGTCCGGGTCTCGAACGAATCGTCACTAAAAGCAAGAGCATTGAGTTTACAACGCTGATGCACCTGTTCGGTATGGAATTTTTCAACCGACAGGACGATGAGGAATTGCTGGCATTGCTGCGGAGTATTGACAAAAACGCCGCAAAACGGTCGTGGCGGGAACCGGAAGGTGTCCTCAAAAAGACGGATGCCAAACCGCCGGTTCCAGCCCGGGTCGTCTCGCCGCGTGCCAGTGCTTTTAAGCCGGAAATTGACTTGGACGAGGATGAAGGCGAGCCCCTTGGACACGTTTCCAAGGAAGAGAGCGTCGAGTTTATCGAGACCGATTTGGCCGCATTGGGGGCCGGGGGAAAAGACAGCGAAAATCGTGCTGGCGATGCCAGTTCTCTCAAAAGAAAAAAACCGTCTTCGCACAAAACGGAATCGAAGAAAAAATCGTCTGAACCAACAGCCATACCGAAACCGGAAACTGTGATCCTCTCCCGGGAAACCACACCGGAAATCGCTCCAAAAACCGGGACCAAGGCGGAATTGTCGAAAAAAGACGAAACCGGCGGCAAAAAGGTTGATAGCTCTGATGAGAAACCGGACGATCAAGTTGCCTCTGGCACAAAGCCCGCGAAAACAACAAAAGAAAAGCCGGCTCCGGTGACTCATCCTCCGGAAACGAAAAAGACAACATTGCAGAAAAAGGACACGAAAACACCCCCCAAAGCACCAAAGACCACTGCAAAAAAAGATCAGAAGAAAACGGAACCCAAAACTCCCCAAAAACCACCAAAACCTGCTCCGGAAAAATCAGCAACGAAGAAATTGCAGCAGAAAAAGCCGCGATGAGAATTTGCGCAGCCTGTAATATCTTTGCTGTTTTTGCCGGTCTTGAGATTTACTCTTGTGTTTGACGGATCAACTATACGATTGTATATTTTGATGGTGTCATCATTTTCCTGTCAAAAGAAAAACAGGGCGTTTGGGCAAAATGAGCGGTTTTGATTTCTCGGCAGTTGGCAGTTTTCAAACCACAGTGGCCAACGGGTTTGTGGAAGCTGCTGATGCGTTTTCGCGGGCCTTTGACGGGGTGAAAATCTCTGTTACCCTTGGACCGGTCGGAGTTTATGATCCGGCGACACTGCCCGATGCGTACAAATCCCCGGGACTACTCTTGTTACCCTGTTTTGAGGGAAAAGCGGCGGCCATTTTAATCCCGAAATCCACCGGCCTTGTTCCTGCCTGGTGTGACGCCCCGGACGCGACCGGTCAAAGCAAATTGACGACGCTTGCCCAGGAATGGGGCATGAGTTTCTTTCCGGACGAATTTTTTCCGGACGATTTTCACGCGTGCGTTGTGCCGAATCTCGCCGATGCCGTCATTGCAGGCAAGCCCGGCAATCAACCGGGGTTGATCACGTTGGAAATCAAAAAAGAGTCGGGGGAAACGGTCAACGCTTTGTTTGTCTGGCCGCTTGAAACTCCGCAGACGGCATTGGACACGGCAAAACCATCGGTACCAACGGCGAGTTCGGAACTGGAAGCCGCGCTCGGACAGAGGGGACACCAATCCGGCCACGATGGCTTTGTCCCCTTCAGTGCGCAGGAACTGTATTCGTCCGACGTCAGGCAAATGACTCTGGATGACCTGCCCGGTTTTTCCAAAAGTCTGCTCAAGGTGAAAATTCCGGTTGCCGCTGTTCTGGCCAGAGGAAAACGACCGATCAAAATGATTCTCGAACTCGGCATCGGTTCGGTCGTGCAATTCGACAAGCCGTTCGACGCCTTTCTCGATTTACAGGTGGGCCAGATGACCATCGGCAACGGCGAAGCAGTCAAGGTCGGCGACAAGTTCGGCCTGCGGGTTCACACCATTCAATTGCCGAAAGAGCGTTTCCGGCCTGTCGAGGTGCGCAAGGAAGGCGAATACCAGCGCAAAAAACGTTCATGCGCCATCATCGGCAAGGCACCCATCCGCAGCGTCGATGGGAAGTGACAGGTGCATCTCTTGCGTTTCCCGGCAACATCCGCCACAATGGGAGTTTCGTGGTCATTGCTCACGTTTCTTTCCCACCCCGAAGAATAATGCAGAGTGCAGAATGATCTTATGATCAACCGTTGATGTGGAAAAATATTCTTCATTCTGCACTCTTCATTCTGCATTTCCTTCGTGATGAAAAAACCGTGAATGGTTACGTTTCGTGATTGATTGCCTGACCGAATCCCCGCAGGTCCAACATGCCGCCGGAAATCCTTGCCACACTACGCAACCTGTCCGAACCGAACCCGGTTCTCGTCCGCGAACTGAAACAGTTCGTGCGCAACCGGCTGTTGCTGTATTTTATGATGTGCTACCTGTTGCTGCTGTCACTGGTGAGCATTGTCGCCATGACGGAACCGACGCTCCTGCGCGGCTGGGAATTTCTCACGTTCGACATGGTCTCGTTTCACGGTTCGACCGGCAACGGCCTGATGAAACTTGTTCTGTTGAGCTATTACGCGTTCACGTCGGCGTTTCTCGTTCTGTTCGGGGCGGTCAAAATGGGCTTCGAGCGGCTGAAAAACGACCTCGGTTATTACACGACACTGCCCGCATGGCGGGTGATTTCCGGGAAATTTCTGCTCGGCGCGGTGGTTTCGTTCCTGTTTTTCAGCATCGCGCTGCCGTTTTTGACCATCGCCTACATGATGCGCGGCGTCGGCATCGACCTGCTGGTGTATTCGGCAATTTATTTTTACCTCTACACGTTGATTCAGTATTCCATCACGCTGGCCCTCTTTTCAGGTGCCAAAACGCTGAGGCGGGTTTACATTTTCGCGCTCACGTTGCTGTTGGTGCAGGGAATCGCATATTATATCGGCTTTGGTGCCGGCAGCGAATTCCTAGCCGGCAATTTCAGCCGACCGCAGGATGCCTGGCCGGGCTTTTGCATTGAAGCGATGTTCATTGTCATGCCGCTTCCGCTTGCCGTCTGTCAGGTCAGCCCCGAAAGTGCCAATCGCATGTTGCCGATCCGTTTGGGCAAGACGCTGATGGCCGTGCTGCTGGTGCTGTCCGTTTTTGTCCAGTTTCTCAATGTTATGTGGAGTTGGGGGTACGACGCGCTGCAAAATATTTTCTACGGGTTGGGCTTCTTCACCTATTTTTTCATACCCTACGCGATTTTGATCGGCATCTGCGAACGCGAGCAATACACGATCCGCCAACGGTTGCGCATTCCCAAAAGTTTCGTGGGGCGGCTGTTGGTTTTTCCATTCGGCACCGGCGTGTTCAATGCCATCGCGTGGTTTACGGGCTATCTGCTGTTCCTGGCCGGGTTTTACCTGTTCCTGGATTGGGCAGGCGGGACGATATTCAAATTGGGTGCCATTGATCAGGACTTTGTCGAACATGTTCTCAGAATCTGCGTACCGTTTTCGATTCTGCTCTTTGACTATGCCGTGACCGCGTTTCTGCTTTGGAAGATTGTCCTGCACCGTTTCATTTCGCGCGAATGGCTGGCCTTCAGCATTCTGGGGCTGTCATTCGGGTTTTATCTGACGGTAATATTCATGAAACGGTTCAGTTTTTATTCATACGGCACCATGTTTGAAGCCTGCTTCTTTTTGCCGATCATCCTGGAACCGTATGGCCGTGGCGAACTGCTGACTTACCAAACGCTTCTGGCGGTCATCTGGGGGATCGTCCTGCTCATCATCCTGACGCCGTTTTGGGTGAGTGCGTTCCGGCGTTTCACGCGGTATGAAGGCACACAACTCCCGCCGACGTTGCCTGAACCATGATTCTTACAAGATATACAAAATTTGTAACCGTTCACGGTGTTGTGTTAAAAATTGAGAAACTGGTGTTGTAGCAATTCTTCAAATGATGTACCATTTGTTTTATGGATGCCAAAGACAAACGGATTGCTGAACTCGAAACTTTACTCCAATCGGCTTGGGAGGAGATCGCAACGCTCAAAGCACGTATCCTCCAGCTCGAAAACGAGCTTGCCGCCGCCAGGAAGAATTCGTCCAACTCGTCGAAGCCGCCGTCGTCGGACATCGTCAAGCCGCCGAAAGACAAGCCGCCGGTCGATCCGAAAACGAAACGCAAGGTCAAAAGGAAACGCGGTGGACAACAAGGTCACCAGCAACATCTTCGCAAGCCGCTCGCGCCGGAGTTGGTCGACGAAATCGTCAAGCTCGAACTGACGCGATGTCCCGACTGCGGACACAAACTCGATCTCGAAAAAAGTGAAACAAAAGTCACGCAGCAAATCGAACTGGTCGAGAAGCCGTTTTTCGTCACCGAATACCAGCAACTCATGTCTTGGTGCAAGCATTGTCAAGGTTATCACTACGTGCGTTTGCCCGACGCGGTCGAAAAAGCCGGGCTGTTCGGCCCGAACATGATTGCACTCACCGCTTATCTCAAAGGTCGCTGTCACGTCTCGTATCGCACGCTCCAGGAATACTTTCGCGACGTTGTCGGCATCGACATCTCGACCGGCTTCCTTGTCAACCAAGTGAAAAAAACATCCGCCGCGCTCAAGTCGCCGCATGACGAGCTTGCCGAATTCCTGAAACAGCAACTGCATCTTGCCATTGACGAAACGAGTTTCAAGAAGAACGGCAAGTTGCAATGGGCGTGGTGTTTTGTCGCGGACTTTTTCACCTTTTTCAAGATCGACGCCTCGCGCGGCAGCAAAGTTTTGTACGAAACGCTCGGCGACGATTTTCTCGGAAGTCTCAGCAGCGATTTTTTCAGTGCGTATCTCAAATACAAAAACGAAACGTCAACGCTCTTTCAATTCTGTTGGGCGCACTTGATCCGCGAAATCAAGTTCCTTGCGACGCTCAATGACACCAAGGCTTACGGCAAACGGCTTCTCAAGTACGTCAAGGCGATGTTCGCGACGATTCACCGCCAGAGCGAACTGACGGACATTGGCTTCAAACGATTGATGAACAAACACAAACGGTCGATTCAAAAGACGATTCAGCGATTCGTTCCGGAACACAACAAGGCGATTGCGTTGGCGAAGCGTTTTGAAGAGCACGGCGAAAGTGATTTTCTGTTTGTTGACGATCCGTCGATTGCCCCGACGAACAACGAGGCCGAACAAAACATCCGCACGCTGATCATGGACCGAATCGTGACGCAGGGCACGCGAAGTGACATGGGCAACGAATGGCATGAACGCTTCTGGACAACGGTTGCCACCTGCCGAAAGCAGGGACGAAACGTCATGACCTTCCTTCGTGATGCGATCTTCAGTTTTCTGCACGACCTCGCCCCGCCGTCTTTACTGCCGGACCATTGACCACTAAAATGGAACTGCCGTTCCGCCTCTGGGAAGCTCATCGCCCGTGAACGGTTACACGATTGCGGCTCTGACTGCGTTTGTGTTCTGTCTTGACTTGCCGTTTCGCATTCCGTAAAATGAGCGTCGTGGGAACTGAACGACCATGAAATTTGACAATCAGGAGTGTGGCAATGCAAGTTTTTCAACAAGGCTTACTGAAACGGGGAGCGGTTGCTCTTTTCGTGTTCTGTTGCGTTCTCCCCGTTGCGGCGGCCAAGGCGGAGGATCAGTATCTCATCGTGCCGCTCGCGTCGCTGGAGCAGGTCGAGCCGAAGGAGCCGTTGTTGCAACATAGCAATTGGCTCCAATGGGGAGAATTATTCTCTGCGCGATTGGATTCCCCCGATGGTCAGGCGTATCTTTCCCGTCGAATTCCCGAGAAATTTCAGAATCGTGGCATTACTCGTATGGATGGACCTTTTATATCACCAGCAACCTCACCTGCCAATGAAAATGATGCTTTGTTCAACCGTTTTGCCAATGATCTTGCCAAAGTTGATGATGACATGGATTATCTTGTAGTACGGATTGATGGCAAATCTCCCACGCAGGTTCTCATTCGAGGAACGCATACTTATGACCCGGAATCACAGGACTTCACATTCGACATCGACTGGAACAAGCATTACTCCAAAGAACAGAACTCTTTCGCCAAAGCCGTGTTTCTTCTGTGTGAACGGGATTATTACGCAGACCATACTGATGATGTTCCCGGCGCACCGTTTTTTGCCCATCTTGCCCGTGAAGCACAGAAAAAAATCAACGCGGAATTCGGCATGACTCAACCGGCGGACGATCAGTTGGCAGCACCGCGTGCCGGGGGCATGAGTACACGCGAGAACCGGAACCTTGTGCGTTCGTTTGACCTTCTTTCCGGCAGTCGGGCGATTGAGCAGAATCTGGAACTCGACGCGGTGCTGAACGCCTGGAAGCAGGAGCAGCGAACCGTTGACATTGCGGACATCACGGGAATCACTGTGGCCGAAATCGACTGGGAACCGCACATCAGGGATTTGCCGGAAACAAAACTGGACCGCCTCGTGTCTTACGTCCCGGCGGATCAGCACATCATTGTGTTCCCGGATTTTCGCAGCGCGCACAAGTTCGCCAGACTGACCGAGCAAAGCGGTATCCCGGTGTTGCAGTTTCTCAATTACCGCAACACAAGTTCCGACAAGCGAACGTTCCAGCGTTACCAGCGGCAACTTGGCCTGTCGCTGGACTCGCTGAGCGAACTGCTCGGACCGATGCTGATTGACTCGGTGGCCGTCACGGGCGGCGATCTGTATTTCCCGACCGGAACCGACATCACGATTTTGTTTGAGACGAAGAATGCCGACGCATTGCAAACACTTCTGCTGGGCCAAATGACACTCCAATTTGCCGATGACAAAACGGTTGGCAATCCAAAAGACGGGGATAGTGGAGTCCAATACATCAGTTTTCTGAATCAGGAACGATCCGCCTCCGCATTTCTTGCAAAGGTTGACGCGAACACGGTGGTCGTTTCCAATTCGCTCTTATCGTTACGGCAAATTCTTGAAACCAAAGCCAAGAAAAATGAATCGCTTGCCGATCTTCCGGAGTATCGTTTCTTTCGTGACCGCTACAAGGTGGGTGACGCGTCGGAAAGCGTGTTTGCCATTTTAAGTGACGCAACAATTCGCCGCTGGTGCGGACCACAATGGCGCATTGCTGCCTCGCGCCGGTTGCGACAACAGGCGATTCTTGGTCAAATGCAGGCGGAACATGCCGCCGACATTGTCAACGGGAACAACGAGCAGCCTTGGCCGGTTGTGTTTGAAACACAGATCACATCTGGCGAGGAAAGGGAAGATGAAACACGATGCATCCTCTCGCCCACCGGTGTGTTTAACACAAAATATGGCACATACCAATTCCTTACACCAATCGTTGAATTGGACATTGGCAAGGTGACGGAAGAAGAGCGGCGGGCTTACGATCAGTGGCGGGATGAGTACGAGGGACGCTGGCGGCGCAACTTTGACCCGATCGGCATCCGCATCACGCTCGGCGACACCATGATGGCCTCCGACGTGACCGTCATGCCGATCAACGTGCGCACGAATCGCGAATTTGCGCAAATGCTCGGATTCAGCACCGGCATGCGGTTTTCGCCCGACCAGTCGGTTTACGGCACGCCGCTCCAGTTCATCATTGCCATCAATCCTGAATCGCAACAGTTTCGGCGCAATGCCAATCTCGCCGAACAAATGGCAGGCGGCGTTTCGCTCGGCTGGATCGGCAACCATGCCACCGTGTTTTTCGATGACGACCCGTTCTGGCTCGAACTGCTCGACGCATCACAGAAAAACTACATGGCTATACCCACCAATTTCCTGCTCACTGAAGGTAACATTACCCGTTTGCCGATCGGCGTCGAAGTGGCGTCGAGTAACCCGCTCCGGCTGGCAACGTTTCTCACCGGTTTGCGGGGTATGGTCGAGCAGTCCGCCCCCGGCCTGACACAATGGGAGGCACTTCAATATCGTGACGTGCCTTATGTCAAAATCTCACCGCGTGACGACGGCGGCATGGGCATCCCCGACAATTTCGCGATTTATACCTCACACCGCCAATAAGTTGGTATTTTTGAGGTTTTGGAAATTGGGTTGCATGAGGGTTGCGATTTCTTCTTTGTCGTCGGTTTCGACCCGGTCGAGGCAATCGTTGATGCCCGCTTTGAATTCATCGAAGGTTTCATAATACTGGTTGTACAAACACTTTTTCTTCACAAACTTCCACAGCCGTTCAATCAGGTTCAGGTTCGGCGAGTAGCTCGGCAAAAACTGCAATGTAATCCCCAACTCCTTCGCCAACGCCTCCACCAACTTGCAACGTTGATACCGCGCATTGTCCAAAACAATCACAATCGGCCGGCCGGCGTATTGCTTCGCCAGCAGTCGCAACAACTCGCAAACCGTCGTCGCCGTAATGTAACCGTCGTTGCAAACCGTCGTCAGTTGACCCGTGATCGCGTTGAACGCACCCAACACGTTCCAACGCTTGCGACCCGACGGACTGCGGATAAAAACTCGCGAGAAACACCACAAGCAACCCAGGAACGCCGCTTGAACAAAGTGTGCGGCATCGACGAACAACAACACCGATTCACCGGCCTTTGCACTCGCTATTTCAGGCTCCAAAACGTTTTTTTAAAATCCGCCTGCTTGTCCAAATCCGCCTTGGCGGGGATGGCGGCCACCTTGCGAAACTTCATGCCGATGCGGTTCATGAAAACGCGGACACGTTGTTCGCTACGTTTGACGCCAGTTAATTTTTCGATTCGTGCGGCGGCTTCTTTGGACGAAGCAGGCGGTCGCAAGGTGAACTCGTCGATGATGGAGACGCGATGCTTTTCCAACTCGCTTGTCGGATGATTCGAATCGATGGCCGTCACGAGTGCGACGCCGCCTTTCTTGAAATTCTTAATCACTTTGCGAACGGTGTCGTCGTTTTGCTGAACGATGATCGCAATCTCCGGCGCGAATTTTCCACAAGCATGAAGCCACAGAATTTCAAACCGCCGCATGACGCGTTCATCGGGATAGCTGTATCGCAGTTGGTGAAAAAGAGATTTTTCCTCGTCGGTATAAATTGCTCGCAACATGGGGGTCCTCCTTGTTTGATGAATTCCAAAGGAGGAAATATAACATAATTTCTCAATTGTGAAAATGCCAGCCTATTGGCGGTTGGCGGTATAGAATGCCGAAGTGCGAAATGGTGTTGAAAGACCATAAGGAGTCGCATGGCAGTCACGCGAAATATTTCAATCAGAGCCGCGACAGTTATGGAGCGATTTTCCAGTTCGACCGCTCCGTTACCGTCGCGGCTCTGATGAATCGAACAACGAATTTTTGCGAGAGCTCCAAGAGCCGGTAGTAATTGGTCTCGCAATGGTTGCCGCGTTACAGCGATAACGGTTCATTGGCAAGTTGGCGCTCGTGCCGGGTAAGTTCAAACATGTCACGGAGCAGTTGAATGTCGCAGGGGCGTTGTTCGACCTTCCGGCGTTTGAACATGCGTGCCTGTGTTTGGATCATAATGTCCACCGGAGCTTCGGTCACTTGGCCGAACGACCGTGCATAATTGACGAAACTCGGTACGTTCGTCGTCACAAAGCCATACACCATGCTGCAAACGCCGATGATCTTGCCGGTGAAAATGCTCGTGTTGATCGCCGACTTGGAGTAATCACCGATGATACAGCCGACGAACTGCATTCCGGTGCCTTTGCGGTGACCGTTGATTTCCATCGTCACTTCGCCGTAGGTGTTCTTCAGGTCGCTGTTACAGGTGCCGGCACCCAAATTGATCCAACTGCCGAGGTAACTGTGTCCGAGAAAACCGTGGTGTTGCTTGTTCGTGTAGGGTTCGATGATTGACGCTTCGACTTCACCTCCAATTTTGGTCGTGTGACCCACCGTGACGCATTCCTTGAGCATGGCGTATTCAATGACGCGACTCTTGTGGCCGATATAGACCGGCCCGTGCAGATAACAAAACGGCCCGATGGACGCCTCCGACTCAATGACGATGGGACCTTCCGACGTGTCCGTGACGAGGTATTGCCCGATCCTGACGTTCTCGGCAGCGAACACGCCGTCGGAGATTTCCTTGTATCGGCCTGTCCGCAACCGCGCTTCGATATTGTCGTTAAAAATGATTTCCTGGTAGCGAATCATGTCGTGAG
>WRMR01000147.1 GCA_009776995.1 Planctomycetaceae bacterium
AATCGCCCGGGCGTCCATCAACGTTCCGGGAGCAAGAATCCGGTTGCCGAAAAAGCCGGTCAGGTTGGTGCCGTCGGGGTTGATGGTCCAAAGGCTCTGGATCGGCGCGGCACACCGATCGACATATTCCCAGCGGGTGAAAATGATACGTCCATCGTCAAGAACCGACGGGGTAAAGTCCATGAGGTAGTTGGCGGAAAGGCGTTTTTGATTCGAGCCGTCGCGGTCCATGCGGTACAGTACCGGGGAAGTCACCACCCAGCAATAGGCATACGCGGGTTTGCGGTCGGAGATGAACGCGATCCCGTCGTCGGGAAGCCAGCAGGCATTCAGATTGTTGTAAGGCGCATTGGTGATCTGCGTCAGGTTGGAACCGTCAATGCAGACCGTCCAAATCTGGTAATTCTCATCCGGCGTGGCACCAAAACTGGTGTCGTCAAGATGAGCCGCAGTGTTCACATGCGAACGCCCTTTCCGTTTCCAGGAAAAGACGATGTCACGCCCGTTCCAATGCAGATCGGCGTCCAAAATCATTCCGTCGCCGGCGTCGACAATCTTTTTGAGCGTTCCGCCGTTCTCGTCCGGCGTCAATACACAGAGTCCGCCGCCCGGAAGAAAACCTTCGACATGATACGTGTAAACATGGGAAATCGAGAGATGATGCCGCTCAACGACGAGCAAATCCCGGAAACCAAAGTCTCCCTGCAACACTTTTTTCGCGAGTGCCTCTTCCTCTTCCGTCCGTTTCTCCGTGATCATGGCGAAGAGATCGCGGTCGGACGGGCTTTGGGCAAACACGGCAATTTCCGACGCTCCCGGATTGGTCGTTGTCGTATAGGCATTCAAAAACCGAAGCGTCAGCGACCGGACGGTTTTTGCTTCCGGGAGCGTGACGCGTTGCGGCCCGTGAATCATTTGAAACGTCCCGCGAACAACCGGTGCCGGATTATCATCGAGCAGGAGTTCATAATCCCTGAAGCACTCGGTCAGGAGCATCGTGGTTCGGCCGAAATAAACGACCTCGGCGACGGTTTGCGGCTCGTCCCAATCGAAGCGAAACCAGCTTTCGTAACCGTCGCTCCCGCGAATCGCCCAGGCACGATGGGCGTCTGTGCTTCCCGGCGACGAGACGTTTCCGCTCAGGGCAGGCGGAATTTCCCCGTCAATTGCGCCGCGTGCGGAATACTCCGCGCTGAATTCACTTTTGGCCGAGACACTGGCCTTGACCGCCAGATTATCCGGCTCTGAGCCGCCGGTTTCGGCAACGATGATCGAAGGAACCGAAACTGAAAGGAAAAGCGGGAGAAAAAGATTTCTGAATTGTTTCATCGCGATACCTCTTGAAAACAATTGGGGTTTTGGATCCGTCTAGCCGGAAACAACAATACAATAAGCATTACAGTATTGTAATGTTTATAGTGGTATTCTATCTGAACTACAGATCGGGTGCAATGGCTATATTTGGCCAAAATTATGACAAATCCGGCCAGTCCGTAAGGGGTTATTCAAAGCGTTCCAGCTTTTGGCGATATTGCATGGGAGTGATCCCAAACCTGCGTCGAAATGCCATGATAAAATACTCGACGGAAGGATAACCGACGCTGATTCCCACTTCGCGGATGGAAAGAGCGGTACTCAGGAGCAATTGCTGTGCATGTTCCATGCGAACGCGAAGAATTTCATGTTCCGGCGTGTGTCCCAGATGTTCCTGAAACTTGCGGGTGAGAGTACGCCTGGAGAGAACGACATGCCTTACCACGTCATCGATTTGAATCCGTGTTAAAGCGTGATCGCGAATAAACTGCGCCGCTTTGGCAATGTCCGGATCATTCACCGCGATAAAATCCGTGGATTGACGGGTCACCAGCGTCAACGGGGGAATTTTGACGGGTAACGGCGGAAGCGGACGTCCTTCCATTTTTCGGAGTAGCATGACCGCCGCCTCATATCCGATTTGGCGTCCGTCGTTACACTCCATTTTTTCGGAGCCAGTACGGTTCTTTTTCGAGAAGACCACGGTCTTCGAGAAAAATCGTCCAGTCCCCGCGTTCGAGGGCAAAACGTGTGATCCCCTCAATCACCCGGCGGCCAAATCCTCTCGATGTTTCAACAAGGAGGAGAATACGCTTGCTGATGCGATGATCATTTTTTCTCATATGCCATTTGGTAAGCGTTCACGGATTGGTTCTTCACCACACGGTTCTTTTCAACAGATGATCCGGCTGTTGTTCCTGCCGGGAGCGTTCCGGCAAAAGCCCAAGTGCCTGTGATTCCGTCATGAATACGATTTCACCGCCTCGAACATGGCTGCGAGGTTTTCGATGGGCGTGAGTGCCTGGATGTTGTGGATCGTGTTGAAAACGAATCCGCCGCCGGGAGCGAAGATGTCAATGCGTTCGCGGACTTCGTCGCGGACTTCGCCGGGAGTGCCGAACGGGAGCGTTTTTTGCGTATCGATTCCGCCACCCCAAAACACAAGTTGATCGCCGAATTCCGTTTTCAACCGCTTCGGGTCCATGCCCGCCGCCGAACATTGCACGGGGTTCAGGATGTCAAAACCACATTCGATCAGTGCCGGTATCAGTGGAAAAATCGCACCGCAGGAATGCTTGAAGGTTTTCCAGGCCGTGTGCGTGTGAACCCAGTCGTTGATGGCCTTGTAATAACGAAACCAGAGTTCCCGGAACGATTTCACCGAGCAAAACAGCGATTGTTGCGTCCCGAAGTCCGTGCCGCAAAGATAAATCACGTCGATGGCGTTGCCGAGAACGTCATGCACCCGTTGCAGGTTGGCCAGCGCGATTTCGAGTTGGCGTTCAAAGATCGCGTGGAGATGCGCGCGCCGTGTCACCGTGGAAATATACCACTCGGCAATGTCGCGAATGCCTTGGGGGCGTCGGAGTTGTGTGCCGGGAACGGAACCGACGTCGCCGAAGCCGGTACCGCCGACACAAAGAACGGTACCGCGCCCGGTTGATTGAATGGTGTGAAGCTGTTGTTGAAGGGAAACCAGCGTATCTTCCGCAATCGGCTGGAATTCTTCGAGATTGTCTTCCACCCGGAGCGTTGCGTCGTCAATCGGCTCCTGACGAATGAGGGCGTCGAAAAAATAACCGGATTTCGGCATCTGACCGGACGGCGGAACACTCCGGTCGCCGCAGGGATAGATGAACACGTCCGATTCGGTTTCATCGACCTGAAATCCCTCACCGACCAGAACGATTTGTCCCCACGGCGTTTTCCATTCCTTCCAGTTTTTGTTCTCGTAACCGAATTTCGTCCACGGCGAAAAAATACCGCAAGTAGGAACACCGAGAGCGTCAAGCAGATCGTCTTCGGGAAAACCGAGCATCTGGCAAGGTTCATGCACCTTGACCGGTTTTTCTTCCAGACCGTAATGCTTTCGCAACCCGGCCAGGCAGGACGCGTGAATGCCCGTCACGGGCGATGCGCCAAGGTCAAACGCCAGCGGCCCGTCCTTGTGTTGCAGGGAGAGTTGAAGGATGTCGCGGCCTGTGAGGGGTACTGGACTGGTGTTGTGCATGGGGTTTTGATTGATGCTGTTCTGTGGATTCGTTTCCAGTGGGAATTCCCTCTTCTGGAGGGAAATTTGAAATGGCGGAGGTCGCAAAGCAATGATGGATTAAAAATCCCTGCGTCTCGGCGATCTTTGCGGGAAATCTCCGGCAAAATTCGTCTTGTACTCGACGAACAAATCGCATATACTTTTTCTGAAATTCCTTCCTTAATGAAATCAATTCAACATCATTTTAGCAATCGGCAGTAAAATACAAAGAGGATTTCAGATTCTTGGATTTGCAAAACCTTTCCGCCTTTGCCGGATGAAGGACTCAAACAACTTGGGATTGAACTTCAAATCACCGCTCCTGTCTCTTTGAACCATGTCCGAAGTCACCACCACAACACAGTCAAACGGCCCGCAAGTTCAATCCGAAGGATTGTTGGCTTCGATCCGGCAGAGAATCGTGACCGGAGTGGAATACGCCGGCGATCTTGCCCTGTTTGCCTCATCGACCATGTACTGGCTTTTCACGAAAGGATGCCGTGCCGACACCTTGGTGCAGGCCAGCTACAACATCGGTGTTTTGAGTCTGTCGGTGGTCATGCTGACCGGTTGCTTTATCGGCATGGTTCTCGCGGTGCAAACACACCCGTCACTTTATCTGGTCGGTCTGGAATCGCGGCTGGGGGCAGTCATTAACATGTCGCTCGTTCGTGAGTTGGGGCCGGTTCTGGCCGCAACCATGCTTGCCGGCCGTATCGGCAGTTCCATCGCCGCCGAACTGGGAACCATGCGGGTGACCGAACAAATCGACGCTCTGGCCAGCATGGGAACCAGCCCGATTTACTATCTGGTCGTACCGCGATTCCTTGCCTGTTTTATCCTGATTCCCGGTTTGACCGTCATGGCCGACCTGATGGGGGTATTGGGTGGTGCCGTGTACAGCATTCATTATTTGGGCGTCGAATCCCATTCGTACTGGTTGTACTCCAGTACCTTTGTCGGTCGATTTGACCTGATCGCGGGAATGATTAAGAGCATGTTTTTCGGAATGATCATTGCGTTAATCAGTTGCCACCAGGGATTTAACTGCGATCCGGGCGCCGAAGGCGTCGGGAAAGCGGCCACTGCTTCGTTCGTACTGTCCTTTGTCTTCATCCTGTTCGCCGATTTAATGCTCGGAATTCTTTTGGATGGGTTTTACGGCATGTTTTGGCCGAAGCCAAATATTATTTAGTGATCATTGTGTATTTTCCGTGAAAAACAACCAAAATATTTCGGAGTGGAGAAAAGCTTTCGCCGTTACAAATCCTTCAAACGCAACACGGCTTCGCGGGCACGAGCCAGGAAAGCGTCTTTTTTCTCACCTGTTTCGATCCAGAGTGGCGGGCCGAACACGATGCGCGAGAGCATCGGCACAGGCAGTACGTTTCCGCGAGGAAGAATGCGGTTCATGTTGTCGAGATACACCGGAATCAATTCGAGATCAGGTCGTTTTTTGGCCAAATGGTACATGCCACTCTTGAATTCAAGAACCTCGTCGCCATTGGTCCGACCGCCTTCCGGAAAAATGATGATCGAGTAGAGATCGCTCATTTCTTCGGCCATGATGACAACCGGGGTGCGGCGAATACTGATATTTGTACGGTCGATCAACAAAGCGTTGAATACCTTATTGGCAATAAACCGCCGGATGGGACCGCCTTCCCAATAGTCTTTGGCCGCGACCATGCGAGTGACCTCGCGCACCTGTGGCGGTAGCGACGACCAGATCACGATCGGGTCGAGGTGACTCGTGTGATTGGCGAAATAAACCCGCTGGCAAGTGTCCGGCTGGCAATCGACCCAGCGCACGGTCACGCCGCTCAAAAATTTCGCGATCACGATCAACAGGTTTCTCGCGAGATAAGTCAGCACGTTTGCCTCGCCGCCGGTTTGATTTGCCCAAAAATTTCCCGCGTTGGAATGCAAGGCGTCTTGCGTCATTGTCATCCCGTCATTTTTTGCCATTTTAGTCAATCCGGGCATGTTACGCAAGACTGTTGGCAACGTGCCAGGCCGTCGTAGAAGAAAATGCCCGTTTGTCGCAACCATGCCGGTTTGTGCTATAATGGATTATGTCACTCAACGCGGTTCGACAACCGCTCACTTTTCAACTTTCAACCGATTGGAATGGCGGTCGCAACATGAAATGTCCTTTTTGCCATGATGACAACGACAAAGTCGTTGACACCCGAGCGGTGGAAGACGGCATGGTCATCCGCCGCCGCAGGCTGTGTTGCCATTGCAAACGCCGTTTCACCACACATGAGCGCGTCGAAACGACGACCGTTCGCGTGGTCAAACGGGATCAAACCCGTGTCCTGTTCGACCCGTTGAAAATCCGGCAGGGCGTCGAACGGGCCTGCTGGAAACGGCCGATTACCAGTGAACAGCTCACCGAACTGGTCACGGGCATTGCCAGTGAAATTGACGCTGCGTATGAGACTGAAGTTTCCAGCCGCGAGATCGGCCGCATTGTCATGGAACGGTTACGCACTCTTGACTCAGTCGCTTATGTCCGCTTTGCCAGCGTGTATCTCGAATTTCAGGATGTCCGCGATTTTGCCAACGAATTGCTACCCATGCTGGGCGAGGAAAACGGCTGTGGGAAAGGACCTTCCGCATGACGGAAAAACTCCGCGTTTTATTCATGGTGGATCATGCCTTTATACCGCGCAGCGGGTCGGAATTGCATTTGGTATGGCTTCAAAGCAACCTTGACCCTGAGCGATTCGAAAAGTTTTTCCTTGTCTTTTCGCAACGGGATTGTCCGCCTGACATGTTCCCGGTTCCGTCGCTGACTCTTGGACAGATTTTCGGCAATACAAAACTCACGTTGTTCAAGCGGTTTCGCGCCCTGGTACGTTTTCTTTGCGATCACAATATCGACGTGATTCATGCGTTTACGCCCAACGACGAGGTTCTCGCCTGTTATGCGGTGCTGTTTGCCCGGAGGAAACTTGGCAGAATGATTCCGGTTGTCGGGCACCGCCGCAATATCGGTTACATGGTGGGGTTCAAGCGTCATCTCATGGGACACCTGATCCGGCGGTTCAATATCCCTTACCTGGCAAACAGTCACGCCGCCGTCGAGGCCGCTTTTGCATTAGAAGGCATCCCGCGCGAGCGTTTTACTGTGATTTACAATCCCTTTTCACGTTCGCGTTGGGAAGACGGCCTGGCGTCACCTGTTTCGCGTGCCGAACTCGCACTGGGGTCGGGCGATTTCGTCATCGGTTCGGTTGCGACGATCCGCCGCATCAAGGGCTACGAAACACTTGTCCAAGCCGCGAGGCTGGTCGTTGACCGGTACCCGAATGTCCGTTTCCTGTGTATCGGAAATGTTGGTGACCCGGAATACCATAGCGAACTCCAATCCTTAACCGCCAAACTCGGTTTGGAACGTCATTTCCTGTGGCATGGCGGCATGGACAACCCGTACCGTGTGTTGCCGGTTTTCGATTTGGCCGTGCTGTCAAGTTATTCGGAGAGTTTTTCCAATTCCGTACTTGAGTACGCCGCCGCAGGATTGCCGATTGTCGCGTCGAATGTCGGTGGCATGAGCGAGATCATGATCGACGGCGAAAACGGCTTCCTTGTTCCGCCGAAACAACCGGAACTTCTCGCGGAAAAGATCAACATGCTGATCGAAAATCCGGCACTCCGCCGCACGTTCGCCGAACGCGCCGCCGAAACAGCCCGTCGTGATTTCGACGAATCGGCCATAGCGCGACAGTATGCCGGGTTTTACGAGAATCTTTGTCATCCCAGGCCATCCGGGCCGCAATCGTGAGATTGTGCGGAATCGCGATCAGAGCCGCGGCGATCACGAAGCGGTCATTCCGCTCGATAACTCTCGCGGCTCTGATCATGGTTGCGGCTCTGATAAACCAGCCGCCTCACGCAGCCACGTTTGGACGTCGGTCTGACCTTCAATCAGAGTATCACCGTTTTGGCGGGGCTTCGGGGCGAACCACCCCGGCGTGACCGTCAGGAAAATCTCGCGGACGGATCAGCGAAACGGTGATCACAGCTTCCGATCCCAGTAATTTTGCTTCCTCAACATACGTCCGGCAAATCAGTTTTTGTGTTTCATTCAGTGTCAAGCCTTTGACTTTGAGCGATTGCTGAATTTTCGGCAATGCAAGCGTCCCGTCGTCACGCACGGTAAAAGCATAACCCGTGGCGGGCGGCAAATTGTAACCTGGTGACGGCATGTAAACCGGAATGTGTTGACCGGTTCCCGTGATTCCTTCAATGAAAATCCCCACGGTATCGCCGGGGCCAAGCCGATAGACATTGGCATCTTCTGTTTTCACAACTTTTCGTAATTGATGTAGCAATTCGCTGACACTCTCATGGCCGCTTGAAGTATGGACAATCACAAGCTTTGTTCCAGCGACTTCGATGGTAGCCGATTCTCCCCAATCAAACGGCGAAACAGTTGCCTTGATAAGATTGACCAAATCAACCATGCCGGTATCCGAAACGGCCACATCTGCCACATCATACATGAGTGCAAGGGGTTTTTCCGAGGTATCTGCCAATAGCTCCATCGGGTATTCCACCACTTCCTGAATGATTGGTGAAGCAAAAAAAGTCTTGGTAACGATGGCTCCCTCACCTTCAACGGAGACTGTGACTTTTACGGTGTCCTGGTTTTCCCGCTTGCCGGCCACTCCATGAACTGTGAGTGACTTCCCTTCCGGCCAGCGAAGTTGAATCGGTTCATTCCAACGGACGAGATCGTCGCGAACCGGTCGGAAAGAGATTGGGGCAATGGTTGCGGTACATTCCCTCCCACGCGAATGCGGGGTTAATGTACCTTCATATCCGTTCAGAATGCACAGAGTGCATGTGTATTCGGAATCTGTTTCGTCATCGGTCAGAATTTTTATTTCAATGTGTATTTGTATGTCATTGGTTTTCCTCAGATGGCGAAGCTGGTCGGCAATCTGTTGATGACCTGATTCCGTCTGCCTGATAATGAGCGAGGCCGTATTCTGAAACGGTCTGATCATCACTTCCTCATTCCAGGTTTCCGGTGCAACCATTGTGCGCAGATATTCGGCGATGGCATCCAGATGCGCAGGTAAAAGAGACATGTATCCATCTTTGCCAAGATATGGAAAAGTATGCAGCAGATCACCGACGTAATAGACTTTGGCAACGAGTCTGTCGTTCGGTTTGAAGTTGATATCCGTGATGTAAACGGCGTCGTTCAGGACATGCCACGCCAAATGATGCTGCTTGACGAGGTAATCCAGCATACTTTTCAACGGCATTAGAAACGGCAGCTTGGCATTCACAATGATCTCCGGCGGGTAATTCAATGCTTCGATGGCATCGTGATTGACAATAAATGGAATTGAGGTTTTTTCTCCAAGACGATCCAAAACAGTTTCCAGGGAAACTTCCGTTCCAAAGTCACAGGCCAAAGGTTCTTCCAACAGTTCCTTGATCTGTTCCTCGGAAAGTCGTGGAGATGACTTTCTCTCCTCAATCCGGTCACTTACGTTCCCGGTTGCTGTTTCCTGGTTGTGCGTTGCGCTCCCGGTTGTGACTTCTTCCGGCGAATGTTTCGCGGCGAGTTTTGCCGGGAAGGGCAAAATCAGCAGGGCGAGCAGAATCAGCACCATGCGCAGCGGCCAGGTCAGTTTCGGGGGGCGGTTCGATTTCATCATCATTTCGATTCTCCTTTCGGTTTCTTTCATGCTCATGCCGCTTCCGTTGGCAGGCACAGATTCGCAGTATCATCCATGCGATCTGCGTTTTGAGTTCTGAACTTGTATCATAAACAATAATGTCTTCAATTGACAAGGGCAAAATCCGGCGAATTTTTCATTTTTTTCATCAAACGCTGTGTGTGCGCCGTAACATGTGCGTTCATCGTTAGTTACGGAGATTTATGCCGGTTTTTTACGAAAAACACAAGGAGGAACGTGGCCGCAGACCTCGCGGAATGGCATATCTTCGGGTATGATAACGGTTTGCTTTTTAACACGAAACAACCCCATCACGAAACCCCTGAAAGAATGACCAATGGCATTGGACTCATATTCGCTTTGTCCCGGCGGGCGGAACAAAAAAATCCGGTTTTGTTGCCCGGATAAACTCAAGGAGCTGGAGCAAATCAACACCATGCTGGCCGACCTGCAGTTCAAGGCGTGCGTGACGCTGATCGAGGAAATCGAAAAAAAGCATCCCGATTGCGCGTGTTTGACGGCGGCCAAGCTGACGGCACTGCGCGTCCAGGGGCTTTGGGAGGAGTTCAAAACGGTGGCCGAAGCGTTTTACCGGCGTGAGCCGCAAAACGGGACGGCGATTTCGGAACAGGCCATTGCCAAGGTGGTGTTCGGCGAAACAACGGAAGCGATGTGTCTGGGACGCGGCGGCGTTTCGCTTGTCAGTCGTGCGACGGGGTTGTCGCGCACAACGCTTCCCCTCGGCCTTTGCGAGTTGGAAAGCGGCGATCCC
>WRMR01000148.1 GCA_009776995.1 Planctomycetaceae bacterium
AAGCCGTTGTGCCAGCCCGTGATTTTTTTGATCGTGGAACGTCAACTGCACATGGGCGGCAAGCTCCACTTCCCGTTGCCGGAGTGCAAGCTGCCACCGGTACGATTCGGAAATCAAGTCGGCCAAAGCGCGTGCCAAACTCTCGACATCGCGTTCGGGAATTAGTGAAACGGCGGTCAAACTGCGGACAAGACCCATCTCGCAAGTTGTTTTTTTTTCGTTCGGGGAAATCGGAAAGGTTGCAACACAGTCGGAGGAATCGGTTCCCGGTTTGAGAAAGCGGAGTTGATAACCGGTCACTTTCCGGAAAGCCTGCGAAAGGTCGGGCAAAGACGCCAGGCAGATCGCGGGTTCCTGATCAGCCACTGCGGGACTGAGTGGAATGCTTTTCAAATTCTTTTCAAAGGGGTCTTGCGACATAACCGGTTTTCGTGGAAGGTTCATTGGACCGAAAAGGCCGTTATCGGAGTTGACTTTTACCCCGACAATAGGGGAATCGGAAAATTCCATGGACCAAGCGATGGATTCCTGAAAAACGCTTCATGTAAGCAATCCATGTTTATTTTCGGTTCTTATTGATTCAAAGGCTGTATGGGTTGGGCAGGGGGGATTTTTTTTCGTCAAGCGGACGACTGGAAAAAACTGTACAAATGAGTATGTTCAATCATTTTTTCCTGCGGTTCCGGTATAATGGGACGCGACCGTTTTGTGTGGTATATTGATGATAATGAAATGTGGCAGCCTTGCGCATAACACTCACTCTCTGTTGAACAATCGAAATCATCATGCGTTACGGTATCTTTGGCGGATCGTTCGATCCCATTCATTGGGGGCACCTTCTCCTGGCCGAAACCTGCCTGCGAAAGGCAAACCTCGACCGGATCATTTTCGTTCCGTCAGGCTGTTCGCCACATCGGGCAAAAGCCAAGCAAACACCCGGCGAATTGCGGGCGGAGATGATTGAATTGGCGATAACAGGTTATGAGGAATTTTCCGTCAGCCGCTTTGAAATCGAACGTGAGAAAACCAGTTACACCGTCGAAACGGTACGGCATTTTCGCGATTCGTTGTTGGACGCGGAACGGTTCCTGCTTGTCGGAGCGGACATGTACTATGACCTGCCGCATTGGTATGAAGTGTCGGAAATTCTGAAAACCGTGATCCCCATCGGGGTCTATCGTCCCGGCGCTCCACCGCCGCACGCCGAAGTCTTCCAGGATTTGGTCCCGCCCGAACGGTTGGAACTCTTCCGCCGCCATGTCGTCCAAATGCCACTGATTGAGATTTCGTCAACCATGATTCGCGAAGCGGTGGCCGAAGGCGAAAGCGTGCGTTTTCTTATGCCGCGACCGGTTGAAGCGTTGATCCGATCACATCGGTTGTATCATACAGAGGAATCCTGATGACAAGGGTTCCGGGACAATCAGCAAGTGACCGGTATTCTTTCACTTGTCCCGGCGGTATCGTATTGCCGGTCGATCTTAGCCATTTCGGCGATGATGTCGTTCAGCTCGTTTTGGACGGAACTGTTGATTTCCGCCGATTGAGCGACCAGGGTTTGCGTTTCCGTGACCAAATCAGCTATCTCTTCCGATGAAATCCGCGATTTGTCGGCCAGTGATTTGACCTCCTGGGCGACCACGGCGAACCCTGCACCGTGTTGACCCGCGCGCGCCGCTTCAATGGAAGCATTCAAGGCCAATAAATTTGTCTGCCGCGCCAATGTTGTTATCGCTGACACCGCTGTCGTGATTTTCGACAGAGACTGGAGATGATCTGAAGAATGGCTCATTTGTGTCAGCAAGGCCGTGACTTTTTCGGTCAGCATTTTTTGATACGAACCCATCGTCGCTTGCATTGTTTCGACTGCCTGGAGGTGCTCTTGCGTTTCTAGCTTGTCTTTTTCAAGCAACTTATGCGTATAGACCGTACATTCATTCGGCGTACTCAAACCATTGGACATGGCCACAGCCATTTCCTGACAGGAATGATAACCGCAGCAACCGCAGTCGAGTTCATCCTCCCGGCATGTCTTGTTCAACTGGTTCCGGTAAATCTCATCGATTTGCGTTTGCGTCGGCTTTCTGAGCCGGTTGTTCGTGCGCAAATCCTGGTACCGCCGATCATAAAGTCCCGGACGCCAATGGTGATCAATCACTGTGTGGAGTTTGTCATGGGTGTCATTATCTTCCATTTCCGTTCGATAACGCGCCTGCATTTCCCGGTTGCGGCTTTCAACATAGTACTCCACTTCATCCATCGGTTTGTTCCGGCATGTCGTGCCTGTGCCGCCGTTACAACCCAATTCGCAATTGAGACAATCCACCAGCAGGGGATTCATCCCGCGCTGAATCATTTCCGGCAGCGTATCCAAGTAGGGATAGATGATGTGCGGACCTTCGATTTTTCTCACCCTTTTGACAATGTCCGGGACATAGCGCATCGCTGTTTGCAGCAATCCGCCCGGGGTCGAGAAGAGGACGGCCCGCTCCGCCGGCGGATTGTCGTAATCGATTTCTGAAAACGATTCCAGTGAAATACGGTTCTCTTCAAAATAATCTTTCAAATGGGTAAGCGTGACATTGTAATCTCCCAAATTCATCTCGTCAAATTCACGACGCTTGGCAACACAGGGTGAAATCGCCGCGATTTTATGGTTCCGGTATTGCGGATGATATTCTTTCACCGCTCTCATAACATGCTGCATGGGGCTTCCGGCCGGTGCAAGGTATGGCAACAGTTCCGGTTTATAAACCTGGATGTAAGAAACGATGGCCGGGCAAGGTTGAGCGATCACGCATTTAGGGTTGTTCCTTTTGATGTGTTCGAGGTATGACTTTACCGTCAATTCGGCTCCAAAGCTGACGTCAAAAACCGCCTCGACGCCGAGCGATTTCAGCCAACCGTTGATTCGGAGGTAATCATCAGGATAGGAGGCAGCCACGGCAGGCGCGACAATCGCAACCATTTTTGTTCCGCAACGAATATCACTCAAGAATGGTTCAAGGTCGTCGATGCCATAGCGTGCGCCGTGATGACATGCAGTGATACAAGCACCGCAACCGATACACATGTCATGATTGATTGTAACGGTATTACCCGTGCCATCGTTGCAAAACTTGACCGGACAGGCTGTAATACAGGCATGACAGTTGACACATTTATCCTCGTCAACATGAATGACCGGCGCGAGGTTCATGACTTTTATCCAAAAATTAACGTTTGTGTAAAATCTTTTTGCGTAATACCTGTATTTAGGTCATAGATCATGGCACACGAAACTTTTTTGTCGATTATTGAAATAATGGAGAAGAATTCCGTTGGAATTTACTGCCCGGCCAAATCCAAGAGTGAGTCATACACCAGAATTTTCGCAAGAAACAGCAGCCGGGAACACAGAGAGGGGGCACGAAGTGACCGGATCGAACGCAAGGCAACCCGCAATTCCAGCTTTGGTGGGGTGTAACTTGTCTTTGTTATTGTCCGGACATCACCGGGTTGGCCGGGGGCAGTTGCGAGGCGTCAAATGGTTGCGTGTTCGGCTGGTACAAATTACCGGTCACAGACGGCGGTTGCGTTGCTGTTGCGGACGCGGGAATTGGTTCGGGATCAAACGAGAGCGGCAAGCTACTTGATGTGCCATCGGTGAGCGGACTTGTGTCCGGCGAAAATTGTTGTGGAGTTTGTGTCGCCTGGTAGGTCGTGACATCGGAATCATTCGTCGTACCGACATCCGATTGCAGACCGATCAGCATGAGAACGTTTGACCGTTTCGGCGGCGCGCTATTCGCCAACGGGCTGACAATTTGTTCGAACAGATTTTTGTCCTGCGGCTGTTGCGGCGTCGGGATCAAGAGCGGTACAATGCCCAAGTCAAGCAGCAACACAAAGTCGGATGGCCAACTGACAAGCTCGTCAACGGAAAAATTGGCCACCTGCGGCACTTCGATCGCCACCCAGGCACTCGGCGACGCACTCGACGGCGTGTTGATTGTCAACTGGTGCATCTTGTCAACCTGCACCATGTCGCATTTGATCCGGGCTTCGAGCGTTTTGCAGTCGAGGCTGAGGAGCGGCGTGATCTCGAATTGAAAGCCTTCCGTCAGCGATGTCGGGTCGGTGATGTAACCGCCGGGCGCACTGGGACGTGCCTGCACGTCACGGACGAAATTTCGTGTTGCACGATACGGCACGACCGTCGTTTGGGCATTGACCAGTGACGCGTTGGACGAAACGTGTTCCCTTGCGTCATTGCGTCTGGCGATGTTGTCGAGCAATAGCCCGACATGCGTTTTGCTGACCAGCCAGCCCTGGACGCCAGGCGTATCAATGCGAATCGGCACCAAATTTTTGAAATTCCTGTTGCGCCAATCGGGACTGGCAAGCGAAATAATTCGCAATGAAAACGTTTTCTGAGCGTTTTTCGAATAGACGAAGCGATCCACCGTGTCGGCGATGTCATTTTGCATTTCCGGCGTGTGGTAAACGACCAGTTTGTCACGAGTTGCGGTCATAAAGCCAAACGGCTCGCTGTGCCAGATTTCCGGTCCGGTGCGACGTAAAACCCAGTTGATGATCGTGTTTTGCGGAAATTGACTCTGTGTTGGTCGGTTGGTATAGGGCATAATGTCATAAGCCCGCCCGATCTGGCCGTGGTCGCTGGGCAAATTGGCACCAACGGAAAACGGTACAGATTCTGCAATGCGCATTCCTACTGCCGGGTCGGGGGTCTGTGGCGGCGGCAAAGGCGAACCGATTGTTGTGCGATTTTCCGACGGAAGTCCGAAAGTCTGTGCTGTTGTCGGAGATACGGAAATCGTTTCCTGTTGTGCAAAAACGACACTGTTTTCAAAAAACAGAAAAAGTGTCGTAAAAAAAACAGAGTATTGGAATGTTTTGGCCATGACATTTCCCTTTTGTATGGGCGATAGTATAACAGAAACCCCGGTTTTTCCGCAAGATGAGTTTTTGTTTCAGTGGGCAATGGCAGATACCAATCACTGGCCACTCCGAATTCTTGTTCTTGCTTTTCGAGCGGAATCCTATTATAATGGATGTGTTGTGAAATTATCGGCAAATTCCGTGTGCCGACAACTCGTCAGTTTGATTTTTGGACGTTTCATTCCTGCCAGATTTGAGGTCTGCCATGTCAAAACACTATGCTCTCAATATCACGGTCATTTTTGTGGTCGCAGCAACGATCATCTTTTCGGGTCAAATGGCTGTCGGCCAAACGGGAACCGCTGCTGGTGGCCATAATGAAATCGTCAAGCGGTTGCAGGATAAGCTGGCGGCGTTCAAAAGTGAATCGCTGACAGCAGAAATGGAGCCGATTCTCAATGATACCGGCGAAGCGGACTTGGGTGCGAAACTGGTCGAAGCGTTTCTCGGCACTGTAGGAAAAATCAACAAGACGATCGCCGGTGCCACAAAAATTGCCGACATCTCCACCGCACGGGATTTGGAAAACACGATGGAAGCGTTGAAATCCCTGGGCGATTTGCTTGATGAAATCGACCAAAAAGCAATTCTGATACAAATCTATTACGACGCTCTTGCGCCGGATACGCAAAATGCCTGGCGAGGCACGGCTTCAACGCGTCTGAACAATGGGACGCGGCCGACCATCACGGCATTGAATGAGTTGGGACTTATACGTCCCGCCAATCAACTCGCGCAACATGCGGATGTGAATCTCTGTTTCCAATCCTTTGCACAAGTCAAACAAAAACTGGATAACATTGGAAATCTGGTGGGGCAGCAACTGGAAAGAGTAGAGGAGGATATGAAAAAGTCCCAATCGAACAGAAGTTTGAATCAATATGATGATATGTATCCGGGCATGCCCCCGGATATGTCCCCAAGTATGTCTCCAAGTATGTCTCCAAGTATGCCCCCTGGTGGTGATATGGGTATGGGCATGGGTGAATCCGGCGCAGCACCTCAAAGACCGGAACCACTGACCCTGGTTCAACAAGTGGAAGCTCTGGCGATGGGAACCGCAACATTTGAACAAGTCAAGCCTCTATGTGACTTGCTTGCATCGACAATGGACGGCTTGTTGAAAACCAAACGCGATGACTTGGCCAAACTGCGAAGACCGGCAAGTCGCGGTTTTGGAATGGGAGGAGGTTTTGGGCGTGACAGTGACTCTTACTACGACAGCGGATATGGTGATCCATCCATGCTTTCTCCCGGCTCATCCCCCTCATTTCTTCAGAATGCGGTTGCTCCTGCGGCGCAAGTCAATGTGGCAGGGTATATTAACAAGGAAATACGCTATTTCATCGCGAGGAACCTCAAGCAGATGGTCATTCAGGCAGATGCCGCGAATCGTGGCACATTGTTCAAAGCATGGTTCGCCGTTTGTGAATCCGGCAATTCCTGGGATGTCCTTCCCCTGGTCATTGCCGATGTGGCAAAAGTATCGTCTGCCCAGCCATCTGCTCAAGACGCAACAGTCTCACGAGGTTCTCCCGGTTCGCCGGACACACCAAGATCGCCTGGCCCACCCGATTCGGTGTCCCCGCCGGGTGCGATGCCCTCGCCAGGTCCAATGCCCCCGTCGGGTCCATCTGGCCCACCCTCCGGTCGTGGTTCGGTAGCCCCGCAACAATCAGTATCCGCCCAAGTCAAAGCGGCCATGGAAAGGCTTGAAATGCTTTCATTCATGTCAGGCTATCAATCCGACCCACGGGCGATGTTTGAAGCTGTCAATCGTGGCGTGACTGATCCGGGCTTGTCCATTCAGATGTGTTTTAACCTCGGCAAACCGGTTGTGCCCTTGATCAAATTGATGCTCGCCGGTCAAGATTCTCCTACGCAAGCCAAAGTGACATTGATCGAAGCGGCGCAATACATCGGCGACCCGGACGCGGCAGCGTTTCTCATTCCGCTGTTGGTTTCCGATGACAGAGCCATTGTCACGGCGGCGGCGGACGCCATTGCGGCGGTCGGTGACCGGCGTGCCAGTGCCGCGTTGGTCAAAGGGCTTGGTAATCCCCGTGTGGCCGACACGATTGTCGGTATTCTGAAACGGATGGGGACAACTTCGACACAGGACATCATTCCCATGTTCAAGGAGGGAAATCCGACAACCGACAAGTTTTGTCTGGACATTTTGAAAGAGAGCGGCGACATCAACACCTTGCCGGTGTTGGCCGCCGTGCTGGAACGCTATCACAACGCACCGGCCAAAAAAGACATGCCCCAGGTGGAAAAGTCTGAAATGCTGATGCTGACGCTGGAGACGGGTACTGCCATTATTTCCCGCAACATGAGCAAAGTTCCTCCGGCACTGACCGTTCCGGTGATCGTCACGGAAGACGGGATCACGCGACTGGATTACACATCGGGCAGTGAGCAAACCGGAGGGTTGACGGGGATGGGGCTTGGTATGGACTCCGATATGGGCATGGGACCAGGTATGGGTACGGCGGGCATGGGTACGGGAATGGCCCCTGCCATGCCGCCGGGAGGGGGAATGACCATGCCTTCGGCTTCGGGGACTTCCGGTTCGTCCAGTACGGACGGCACAAGCGGAACCACGACCGTAGTGGCACTCGACAAGTTGCAGATGCAGCCCGACGAAATTAAAAATAACGCACCGTTTGAGTGGCTGGACAGGGTTTATAAAGTCGCGGCCAAGCATATCAGCGATTCGGCAAAGCTGATGGAAAGCGTCCAAACGGAAAATTCCGGCAGGAAAATTGGAAGAGACATCAGGAATGAACGTGTTGACAAAGAGTTTTTCCGCAAAGTGATTAACACGTCCGAAGAGGGGCTGAGTGCCTACCTGACGTCGCGAAGCGATGTGAAAAAACTCACGGACCAGAAAGATCGCGTCATTAGCTCTTTGGGCACCTATCAACGTCAACTCAACCGGATGTCCGCATCGGCAAAAAACGCCTTTGACAAAGCTTCGACCGGTGTTGACCCGAACGCCACCACATCGACAACCGGCGGAACGGAAAGCGGAACGACACGCCCGGCAACAGCCAATCCGCTGGGAAGACGGCTGTGATTGGGACACAACCGGTTTCGGATTTGATACAGCAACCGGGAACGCAGTGAGGTCTCAAAGGCGACCGAACGGAGTGACCGGAGAACACGCTCCCATCCGGTCACTCCGTTTGCTTTCAGCGAACTGCGTTCCCGGTTGCTGTTTTTGCGAACGGCTTATTCCCTGTTTTCGCAAATGACATATTACCTGTTATTTAACCCTACCCAACAGGAAAGAAACAACCGCCATGCCCGGTAAACCCACCGACATTCACATTAAGGAAGTCCGTTCGGAAACGGAACATCATTCCTATCGTTCTCCCATGAAATTCGGGGGACGCGTCGTCACCGACGTTGTGTTGCTGCACATCACGGCGACCGTCGAAACGCGGGACGGTCGTGTCGGATCGGGACGCGGTTCGATGACGGTGGGGAATGCCTGGGGCTGGCCCAGCGCGGTTGTTCCCCCCGACAAGACTCTGGAAGCAATGACCCGCATGGGTGAATTGACAGCCGAACGCGCCAATCAATGCAAAGAGGCCGGACATCCGCTGGAAATCACGCACGAGTACGCCAAAACTTACGATGCGGTTGCGGCGGAATGTGCCAAGGCAATGTCACTTGCCGAACCGATACCGAAACTGGCCCAGCTTGTTGCAACGAGTCCCTTTGAGGCGGCAGTGTTTGACGCCTACGGCAAAACGCTCGGCGAAAACAGCTACAACCTGCTTTCCCACGAATTTTGCAATGCCGATCTCGGTTATTATCTCGGCGGCGATTTCACGGGCGAATACCTCGACCGTTACACACTCCGCAAACCGAAACCGCGTATGCCGCTGTATCACCTCGTCGGGGCACTCGACCCGCTCACGGAATCGGACATTGCCCAACGGTTGAACGATGGCCTGCCTGAAACGCTGGCTGAGTGGATCGTCGCGGACGGGTTGACATATCTGAAAATCAAGCTCAACGGCGATGACCTCGAATGGGACGTTGCGAGGGTGTGTGCCATTGACGCCATTGCTGAAGAAACACAGGCCAAACGCGGCGTCAAAGACTGGTGTTACTCGGCGGATTTCAACGAGAAATGCGGGTCGGTCGAATATGTCATCGGGTTTTTGGAACGCATCGGCAAACAATCGCCCGACGCGGTGCGGCGATTGCAGTACATTGAGCAACCGACCAGCCGTGACCTGAAAGCATACCCGGAGAACCGGATGCACAAGGCCGCCGCGATCAAGCCGGTCGTGATTGACGAGGCACTCGTTGATTTTGAATCGCTGCTGTTGAGCCGCGAGCAGGGTTATTCGGGCGTTGCATTGAAAGCGTGCAAGGGGCACGGCGAAGCGTTGCTGATGGGTGCCGCCGCCCAGAAATTCGGAATGTTTCTCTGCGTCCAAGACCTGACATGTCCGGGTGCCTCGTTTTTGCATTCGGCCACATTGTCGGCACGAATGCCAACGGTCGCGGCCATCGAGGGCAACGCCCGACAGTATTGTCCGGCGGCCAATGCCGGTTGGGACGCGGAATATCCCGGCATGTTTCGCATCACCGACGGGACACTCGAAACGGCACTGCTGGCGGAAAACGGACTCGGCTTTCACTGGCCGGAGAAATCATGACCAACGACCTCAACTCCCTGATTCAGCACCACCCGCGTGATTTCGGCGAACAACAGTACGTCTATCCGGTCGTCAGTCGGCGATCGCGCGGCGTGTCGATCGGCATCAACCTCAGCCTGACCGCGTTGTGCAATTTCCATTGCGTCTATTGCCAGGTTGTCGGCAAAAAGCAACTGGCGGTCAAGGCGGATGGCCAATCTCCGACAGTCAAGGTGGGTGACCGATCTCCGAGCGGTCACATCGGCGACAGCCGAATTTGCGACAATGAGATAGACCTGGCACGACTCGAAGCCGAGTTGCGGCGGACACTGACACTTGCCCTCAACGGCGAACTTT
>WRMR01000149.1 GCA_009776995.1 Planctomycetaceae bacterium
GATATTATCCCGGCAGGCACGACCTCTTATGACGTCACAACCTACACCGGGACAGGAGCAACGGCAGTGGCGGGCGACCCGGTCACTGCGCCGACGACGGAATCGCCGCTTGAGAACGGTGCGGTTTATCGGGTCCAGATTAAAGCAATCTACGCCCCGAATCCGGATTTCAACTCCGCCTGGTCTGGTTATATCGCTCCCGAAGGCGTTACCGACCTTTCCGGTCAGGGCTACGGAGCAACAAAACTGTTGAAACCGACGGTGGAAGTCACCAACACGGTACCTGGCACGTTTGAAGTCTTGATTACCGACACCGGGAACACCGGCGTGGTCAATTCGCCTACGGTGGATGTTCTTGCTGGCTACGAGGTCGAATGGAGGATCGCAGGGAGTGCGGATGCGTGGCAGAGTGCGGATTACGTAAGCGGTGCCCTTGCTTCAACTGAATATCGCGAAGGGGTGGTCGTCTATTATCTCACCGGAGGCCTCAATGCCGTTTACGAGGTCGTTACAGATGCTGTCGGCGACGATATTGAGGTTCGGGTCAGGGCACTCTCGGGTACGGAAGTTTTGTGGACAGGCACAAATCCTGTCGTGCCGCCGGGTGGTTCACATTCGGACTGGGTCACGGCGTTTGGAGAAGCCGGGCAGGAAGAGTTGGAGTCCTTGGGCATCCTGGAATTTGATCCTTCGACCCTTTCGACGACGGGCACATCGATTACGGTGACACTGAAGATTGATGGTGATTTCCACAGTACCAATTCGGGTCCCCGGGATTTCTACATCCAGAAAACGGGTAGCACCGAGGAATTGACTGATCAGTGGATGAACGGGTGGGTGCAACCCGCGAGTGGTGATCGTACTGATCCGGCATTTTGGGATCCGGCGAACTGGACGGCAGGGGCCCCCTACGGTTTCTGGCTCATTGTCGATGATTACACCACACCCGGCGAGTGGGTCTTGACCTTCACCGGCGTGGACCCGGGCACGGAGTACACGATCTACTATCAGTTCCCAACGCCGGTCGAAGGATTTGCACCCGCAATGGATGCGGTCATCACCGTAACGACGGCGGACGAGTTTATCACACTTGACGCACCGGTTGTCTCACTCGGCGATCTGGGAAGAGATGTGGCAGGGAATGACAGTTGGGTGGAAATCAGTTGGAACGTGGTTTCTGATGCAATCGGATACGAAGTCCACTTCTTCAAAGGCACTGATCAGAATGGGGGAGCGGGCGAATGGGATACCAGAGGCGGACCGATCACGTTCACCAAGAATAGTGATGGCGAATGGGTTGGAAGCGGAACCAGTACACCGGATAGTGGGTGGAATAATCAAATGCCCATCCTCACGGAGTCTGAAGGCGTGTTGACAATGCGGTGCAACACGGTGTTCAACGGTGAGAAACATGAGTTTTACGTCATTGCCCTGGCTACGGACGAAGGCGCGAATTCCGCCCCTTCGAACCACGTTGTCAAAGGTTCACAACTGGCGGAACCGGGAGTCAATGTCAATCCGCATAACTGGTTTGGTACTGACCCCATTGAAACGGAAATATTAGCGGCATCGCCAACCGCCGGTAGCCTGACCGTAACTTACACAGACTACGATGCTTGGGATCAGCCTTGGTATCTTCCGGCAAAGCCGACCGGCGTCACCAGCATTGTGCAAATTGCAACGAACGATGTGTTTACAGCGGGGCTTCAGACGAAGAATGTCGCCAACGGCACGTGGGACGCAACGTTCGATAGCCTTGCGGGAGACACCTATTATGTCCGCGTGATGTACGTTACGGACGATCCCGACTTCTTTGATTCCAACTGGTCGCCGACGCAAACGGTGACTGTTGCCGAAGCGACCGAAGTGTATGAATATGTCATCTTGCTGGAGAATCCGGCGGATGCAACCATTGACGGCACCGGTCTTAAAGTCGGCGATACCGTCAGCGTCTGGTATGTCATCAGCGCGGAAGATGTCAATGTCGCGTTTGATGTTGATGGAGTCAATGAAATCCTGCCAAGCGTCGTCTTGGGTCATGTCGAAGAGGGAGATGGTGAATGGGTGGATGGTTCCCTCCGAATTGAGTTGGTATTCACCCTTTATCAGGCGGGTGTGAACACGTTCACGGCACAATACATGGCCTATGACGATGATTACAATCTTATTACTCCCGTCACGGTCATCGGGACATGCGAGACCATCACGGTCACGAATGTGAGTTCTGATGGAGTTCTTCCGGAAACTCCTTCGGTCATCGTCACAACCTTGCTTGATGTGGTCGATGAATACGACGGCCTGATCTCTCTGCGTGAAGCGATTGCCTATGCGAGTGCTGGTGACACGATTACGTTTGACGCTTCCCTGTATGGCCAGACCATCACGCTGGTCAGCGGACAAATGGACATTGCCAAAAACATCACGATCGACGCGACGGGTACCAATATCACCATTGATGCCGACCATCTGTCACGGATGTTCTACGTTAATTCCGGTTCGGTGTTCACACTGATGGGATTGACGCTCGAGAATGGCCAAGTCTCCGATTCCGGCGGTGCCATCAGTGCAGCTGGTACTGTCAACATTGTCAATGCCACTTTCACAGGGAATGTGGCGGGAGGCAGCGGCGGCGCAGTTTACATTGCAGTCGGTGGAACTGTGACAGTTTCACAAAGCTCATTTGTGTCGAATACGGCGAGCTACGGCGGAGCGATTTATGTGATTCAAGACAACTCTTCAACGACAAGTACTGTTTCCCATACCTCATTCCTTAACAACAGCGCAGCTTCCGGTGGTGCAATTTATCAGGAACGCGGTGTTCTGAACATTTTTAATTCTCTCTTTGCGCGGAACAGCGCCTCTTCAGGGGGTTCAGCCGTTCACTCATCGGGCAACAATGCGAGTACCGCTATCGTCAGCTCAACAGTTGCCTACAACACTAACGGTAGTGCCGCCGTTTATCTCAATCCGGGAGCGAGTCTCGGTAACCTCTCTGTTTACAACACAGTTTTCGCGTCCAATAGTAATAATAATGATCTTTACCTGGGAAACGGGATTCGTACACTTGGCAATACAATCCGAAGTGCGGGAACAAATGGAGTTGCAGATGGCTCGTTTAATATCCTTACCGGCAGTATTACTTACGTCGGTTTCAATACTGTCGAGAATGCATTGCTGGATACCGATGGGAAACCGACATTCGGTTCGCCGACAATTAACAGGATTACCGGCACTCCAAATTTGCCCTCACCTTACAATGAATTCGACCTCGCCGGCAATCCCCGCGTCTTTGGCGGCAGTATGGACGTGGGTGCCTTCGAGTACCAGTATTCCAACGAATACCTTGTCGTGGCTGACATCATTGACCTCAACGATATCACACCAGTTTTTGACGGCACAAACTGGACGTTTACGTTTAATGCCATCACAGACATACTCGGTAATGACACTTATCCTGAGAAGTCCACCGGTGGAGTCCCCGGCATTGACAGTTCCTTGTTCACTGATCCTGTTCTTGGTCCACTGTTCGATATCGACATGACGACCGGAATGGTCACTTTCACCTGGGATTTGACTTCTTATAACAGCGATCTGTCATTTACCTATAAGATTGGCGACGGAGAAAACGACTGGTCGGTTGACACGACAGTGACGCTGATCCTTCCTTCCAGCGACAAGTTGTTTATTGTTGATACCGCGCAGGACGTTGTGGCTAATGATGGTCTCTTGAGCCTGCGTGAGGCCATTGAACTGTCCAACACCGTAAGTGATGTCACTACCATCATTTTCCACCCCGATTTGGCCGGAGAAACCATCGTCCTCAATGGCAGCGAACTGACCATTACGTCCAATGTCACCATCATCGGCCTCGGATCCGGTTTGCTGACGATTGACGCGGACAGCGACGGGGATGGCGTCGGCGATTCGCAAATTTTTGTTATCGGTGATTATCTAATCGTTAACGGAAAATTGGTTCCTACTGATCCCGAAGCAACTGGAGTGACAGTTTTGGATGTGGCAATTTCTGGCATGACACTGACCAAGGGAGCAGGTATAGGTGTGGGGCCGGATTATTGGGGGGGGGCGATCAGTGCCACCTGCACAAACCTCGAACTGGACCAAGTCAATATTTTCGATTCTGTTACGACCGCGCGTGGTGGAGCGATTTTCGTAAACTTTGGCACACTGAATTATAGTAATTCCCTCGTTGATGGTAATTCGAGCGGTGAGATTGGGGGAGCAATTTGGTACAGAGGGATGAACTCTTCATCTTCTTCTTGCATCAATAACGTTACCTTTACAAACAATACTGCTGCAAGCACCAGCACTTATGGCGGTGGTGCCATTAATGTCGCTTCGACATCCCTTGGCTCCATGTCCATCGTAAATTCCACTTTTGAATACAACAAAGCCGAAAGTAGTTTTGGCGGTGCGATTGATTTTCTAGCCGGTACACTTTCTATCGATAATACATCATTTACCTCTAACAAAGCTACGGAAGGCGGAGCCATTTATGCACCTGCTGGAGTGCTGAATGTTTCCAATTCCACCTTTACAGAAAATGAAGCAGACTTAGGCGGTGCAGTTTACCGTAAAGGATATGTTACTTCAGGTGATTCCTCCTCATTCTCTGACGTCACATTTACCGGCAATCGAGCAACAGCGGCTTCCAGCACTTTCGGCGGTGGTGCTATTTTTATTCCTGCGACATCGACCGAAACCGTGACAATTACGGACTCAGGCTTTGATGGCAACATTGCTGAAGGCAGTCTTGGCGGTGCGATTGTTCTTCGTGGTGGTGTGCTTGAGATTCAAGATTCCACATTCACAGAAAACGAAGCCGTATTTGGCGGCGCGATTCATGCTTCAAGTTCCATACTTGATATTCAGAATACAGGTTTCATAAAAAACAAAGCTACGGAAGGCGGAGCCATTTTCTCTCTGAAAGGCAAATTGGATGTTTCCAATGATTCCTCTTTTACGGAAAATGAAGCGGACTTAGGCGGTGCAGTTTACCGTAAAGGATATGTTGCTTCAGGTGATTCCTCCTCATTCTCTGACGTCACATTTACTGGCAATATGGCAAATTCCAGTGCTTTTGGTGGCGGTGCTATTTTTATTCCTGCGACATCAACGGAAACCGTGATAATTACGGGATCTACATTTTATGGCAACAAAGCCGAAGCTGGTTATGGCGGTGCAGTGAATTCCCGTGGTGCTGTGCTTGAGGTTCAAACATCTTCCTTCTCCAATAACATAGCCGCCAATGGTGGTGCGATTTCTGCAGAATTTACTGAGGTTGAGATTCAAAGTTCGTTATTCTACGGAAACGAAGCTGTCAATGGCGGGGCAATTTACTCTATGTATGGCACATTGGATGTTTCCACGTGCAGTTTTGAGTATGGATTTTCAACGAATGCGGCGGAACTTGGTGGGGCCGTTTATCGTAAAGGGAAAGCCGATTCTGGCAACTTTTCTATTTTCACGGATGTTTTGTTTGAAGGAAATCGAGCAACTTCCTTGGAATTTGGCGGCGGTGCCATTTTTATCCTTGCGACATCAACGGAAACTATGACACTGGACCATGTCACATTCTACGGTAATCAAACTGATGGATACGGTGGAGGCGTGTATGCCCGCGCAGGAAGATTGGAACTCTTTGATTGTATGTTCACAGGAAATTCCACCAGCAAAACCGGGAGGGGAAGTGGCATTGCTTGGACATCAAAGGCTTTCATTAGTATATCAGAAACTCAGGACGATGATACAGTACTTACGAAAACCTCTACTGCTGACTGGGCTCTTATCAGCTACTTGGATGATCCCTCAGAAGACTGGTTTTGACACACGTTTCAACCGTTCTGTAGCGATCTTTTTGTTGTAAAAATCAAAAAACCGGAAATGTTTTCTTGAACGTTTCCGGTTTTTTGTGCAATTTCTTTGTTTCGCCCTGCGCCATTTTACTCTACCGATTGGCACAACTTTTGCTCTTTTCTCATTCTGCTCGAGCAGGTTGTAACAATCGAACAGATCGGTTACTCCCAAGCAGTCATAAAATAGCTCAGAATGATATTTGCACACATTATTCTCTTGTTGATTTTATTAGACAAGTTATACTTCATTTAATATGGGTTGCCATACATCCTTTGGAGCCTGTCATTTTTTAAAATTCGCCATTTGACGAAAAATAGATTGGCATCGAAAATACCTGTTATTCGAAAGTTTCCACCAAAGAAAGCGTACCATTGTTATTGAACAACAGATGAAGGTTTTGTATGGAAAACATTAAAATTGGCATCATCGGGCTTGGGTATGTTGGATTGCCTCTGGCCAGATTGTTTGCGACAAAATATTCCGTGATTGGTTTCGATATTCATGAGAATCGTGTTGCAGAACTTCAACACGGTTTGGATTCGACGCTGGAAGTCGAGAACGATCTTCTCCAATCGGTTCTTGTCTCTTCCCCTGACGACGTCAAATCCTGTCTTTCCGGTTTGTATTGCACGAATGATCCCGCTCTGTTGAAGCAGTGCAATTATTTTATTGTGACCGTGCCGACACCGGTTGACAAAACCAATCGTCCGGATTTGACGCCGCTTATCAAGGCGAGTGAAACGGTTGGCAAAGTGATTGGCCCTGGTGCCGTTGTCATTTATGAATCCACCGTGTATCCCGGTGCGACAGAAGAAGATTGCATCCCCGTAATTGAAAGGATATCCGGATTGAAGTTCAATGTGGATTTCTTTGCCGGTTATTCGCCCGAGCGGATCAATCCCGGTGACAAGGAACACACGGTCGAAAAGATCAAAAAAGTAACATCGGGTTCGACACCGGAAATTGGAGAGAAAGTGGACGCTCTCTACAAATCGGTCATTAGTGCGGGTACACATTTGGCACCGACCATCAAAGTTGCCGAAGCGGCAAAGGTCATCGAAAACGCGCAACGGGACATCAATATCGCGTTTGTCAACGAATTGTCGCGAATTTTCAACCTAATGGGAATTGACACGCTTGACGTTTTGGAAGCGGCGGGGTCAAAATGGAATTTTTTGCCGTTTCGACCGGGACTTGTCGGCGGACATTGTATCGGCGTTGATCCGTATTATCTGGCGCAGAAGGCGCAGCAGTACGGCTACCACCCGGAAATCATCCTGGCAGGTCGCCGGATGAACGACAACATGGGTGAATATGTCGCGACGCAAGTCGTCAAAACGATGATTCAAAAAGGGATTTCAGTCAAAGGTTCGAATGTTCTTATTCTCGGCGTCACGTTCAAGGAAAATTGCCCGGACGTGCGTAATACGAAAGTGGTTGATGTGGTTCGCACGTTGCAAAGTTACGGTGTGAATGTCAGCATTTATGATCCGTGGGCCAATGCAGATGAAGTGCGGCATGAATACGGACTGTCGCTTTTGCCGCAGATGGACAGTACAATCAGTGGCAGCAACGGCAGGGGATTCAGCGCGGTTGTCCTGGCGGTTGCGCATAACGAATTTAAGACGTTGAATATTCGCTCCATTGTGGGTGAACATGGTGTGGTGTATGATGTGAAAACCCTGATCGATAGAAATACTGTTGACGGGCGGTTGTAATTGACAGTGAATGTCCGCAAGAAAACAAAAAGCAATATGGCCGTCTCTTCTACAAAAGTACAGTTCCTGAAAAACGTCGGAACCGGCTGGCTGGCGGTGTTTGTCACCGGTCTTGTCGGTTTTGTGACGTTGCCATTGAACTTGGATTGCCTTGGGAAGGAACTCTATGGCATTTCCGCACTTGCTGTTTCCACGCTGACATTGTTTTCATTTTTGAGCATGGGCATGCAACCATCGCTTTTACGTTTTTTTTCACGAACCGTTACAGAAAATAATACTGAGGAATTCACAGCACTTTCCAGTATTTCACAGTTCTTGTTGAGTGGATTGGGAATTGTGGGTGGAATCGGTTTTCTTTGTACATTTCCCTGGTTTATTTCAATTTACGATGTTCCCGAAACGGTTCGGCGTGATCTGTTCTTTCTCTTTCTTGCCATTGGTTTTGATTTCTGGGGTACGATGTTTCTTATTCCTTTTACGGCCATCATCCAAGGCAGTAACCGTTTTGATGCAGGCAATATTCGAATGTGCCTGTCAAAAATAATACGTTTAGCTACACTTCTTTTCGGGTATTCTTTCTTTACCCCCTCTTTATTAATACTTGCCGCAGCAACATTTGTCGGAACCATTTATCAATTGAGTTCATTAATTTTCCTCGCTTACAAAATTCACGGAAGTTCCATATTTTTTCGCAGTCAATCACTGCGTTGGAACCTTATACCGCCCTTGCTTTCTTTGAGTGCTTTGAATCTCGTGAGTCAGGTCTTCATGAGCTTATCGATGCAACTGCCTGTGTTAATTATTGGGAAAACGCTTGGAGTGGATATGGTGGCGGCTTTTGCACCGGCAATACTGTTGAGTTCCTTTTGCTCCTCCATCTTAATGCAGATTTCCACGCCGCTTGTTCCTGTTGCAAGTCGAGACATAATAGCAAGCGGAGGGAAGAACATCGGTCGTTGGGCAATCCAAATGGGTGAAATTGTGGCCAGCGTCGGTTGCCCGATTGTGATTGTTTTTGCCCTTTTGGGAGATGAAATCATCACGGTCTGGCTGGGCGAGTCTTTTGCATGGACCAGCACGATAGTGACGATCACTGTTGCGGGAATCGTTTTGGCAACTATTCAAGGTGCAAACTGGCGTTTGGTGCTTGGTGGAAACGCTTCGCTCTTTCCTAATGCCTTAAGTTCTGTTGTCCTGACTGTTATTGTTTCATTGGGAACTTTTCTGGGAACAGCGTACGGAGGCTGGTCGTTATTGGGAGTTGCTGTTTTCATCACTTTTGCTCGTTTATTAAGAAATGCTTTTTATCTTTCATATACATATTCGCAGCAATTGGGTTATGATTTTATCGAATACACTTGGTGTGTGCATGCCAAGCCAATACTGTTGGGGCTGCCCGTCATTGGAATTTGTTATGCGTTGAAAAGACAAGTTGCAGTTTCTATGGATAGTATTCCAATCCTGCTCCTTGCTTCTTTGTTGGCTTCCGGGATCTATTTGATCCTGTGCTGGGTATTTGTCTTACAGAAGAATACCAAAACGAGTATGTTTGAGTTGATTAAGAAAAAATTTGCACAGATATCGTGACGTGAATACTGAAACATATGTGTATTCATCCATGCTGAAGGTTGACTAGTGGTTTCATTTTTGGAGCTTCAAGAACGGCGACGCATTTTTTTGTTCACCAATGGATGCATGGCAAGAGATGGTATGAGTAGAGAAACGCTATGAACTTTTTATTATACGGTGTCGGATTTCACAACAAAGGTGCTGAGTTAATGCTTTGCGCCATTGTTGAACATATTCGCAAGTCCTTCCCTGAAGCGGGGTTGGTTGTCAACTGCGAAGCAACATCTTCGCAATTATCGCGGTATGGATTAAAGAGAGTTTTTCGCCAACGTTGGTTCCGCTTGTTTGGCTCTTGCGTTCGTTATGTCCCTCAATGCCTCATTCCGCAATCAAACGGGGAATTTATCCATCCAAAATTCATTGACGGGATAATTGATGCTTCCGGTTTTTCCATTAGCGATCAGTGGGAAAAATCGCAAGGAAGAGTGAAACTTTTCCAGGTGTTACGAAAACAAGGCTGCAAAATTGTCATGTTGCCTCAAGCATTCGGACCATTCCAGAATCCATTCATTGCCGATTATGCCCAATCTGTTTTTTCCATGTGTGATTTGATTTTCCCGCGTGAACAGCAATCCATGGCTTTTGTGCAGCCCCTTGTTGATCCAAAAGAAAAATTACATATTGCACCGGATTTTACAATCCTTGTCAAAGGCATCGTTCCCGATGATTTTCCAACGGAATTGCACAATGCCGTTGGAATACTTCCAAATAGCAGGATG
>WRMR01000150.1 GCA_009776995.1 Planctomycetaceae bacterium
TTCTCAACACCGACGAGGATGAGCCGGAAGCCAGACTCAATCTCAACGTGCTGCTCGAACAGCAGCCGATTCCTTCGGCCATCCCGAAGGAAAAGGAAGAGCTGAACGCACCGATTTCAGCGATCATGCTCAACCCGGAGCCGGAAAAATGGAATAGTGACCCGATCCGGCTTTATCTGGCGCAAATGGCGAACATCCCGTTGCTGACGCGGGAAGATGAAGTCGTCATTGCCAAGAAAATCGAAAAAGCCCGCCGCAGTTTCCGTCATGCCGTCATGGAATCGTCGTATGCCCTGCACACGGCTTACGAAACGCTGACGAAGGTTTACAGCGGCGAATTACCCTTCGACCGGACGATTAAAATTTCGCCGACCGAAGATTACGCAAAAGACCAGATTTACCGGCGCATGCCCGAAAATTTCAAAACGCTGGCCGTTCTGCTCGAACGCAACCGCACCGACTTTCAAACGCTCGTCCGCAAGAGTACACCGGAACTTTTCAAAAATGAAATCCGCAAACGTTTCGTGCGGCAACGCCGCCGCGCAATGCTGCTGACGGAGGAATTGAGTCTCAGTACGCGGCGTGTCATCCTGTTGATGAAACAACTCGAAAAAATTTCCGCCCGAATGGATGAAATCCGGTCGTTGCTCTCAAATCCGGGCATCAAAATTGCGGAAACACGCCGGGAGTCCATGCGGAAGGAATTACGCGGCCTCATTCTCGAAACGCAGGAAAGCCCGCGCAGCCTGCGCAACCGCATTGCCAAAGTCCGCGAGCATCTTGCCGAATACGACACGGCCAAGACGGAACTGTCGCGTGCGAATTTGCGGCTGGTCGTGTCGGTGGCCAAAAAATATCGTAACCGCGGTTTGAGTTTCCTCGACCTGATTCAGGAAGGCAATACCGGCCTCATGCGCGCGGTTGACAAGTTTGAGTACCGCCGCGGCTACAAGTTTTCAACCTACGCGACGTGGTGGATTCGTCAGGCGATCACCCGGGCAATTTCCGAGCAATCACGAACGATCCGCATTCCGGTGCATATCATCGACGCACTGTCGAAACTGCGTGCGACGGCACGGTCGTTGTACCAGCGTTACGGCTACGAGCCGTCGGTGCCTGAAATTGCATATGAAGCGAACATCCCGCTTGAAGAAGCGTATCGAATTATCGAAATGGGTGCCCAACCGATCAGTCTGGAACATCCCGTCGGTGAGGGTGACGAAACCTGTTTCGGCGAATTTGTCGCGGATTTCGGCACCGAACGCCCGGAACACTCGGCCTCCAACAGCCTTCTGCGCGACCGCATCGAAACGCTGTTGCAAACGCTCTCGCACCGGGAACGCGAGATCATCAAACTGCGTTACGGCTTGGTGGACGGCCTGACCTATACGCTCGAGGAAGTGGGACGGATTTTTGAGGTCACCCGCGAGCGTGTCCGGCAAATTGAAGCCAAAGCGGTTCAAAAACTGCAACACCCGATGCGGTTGCGTCAACTCAAACAGTTCCTCGATGAGGAAAACCCGCAAGTCAACAACCATGCCATGCAGGACGACTGGTTTGCGCCGGAATGGAGTTAGGACTCGCACAAAAAAACGTAAACATTTCAGTCAGAGCTGCGAGAGTTATCGAGCGGAATGACCGCTCCGTAACCGTCGCGGCTCTGATTGGACGAATAACCAATTCTTTCGAGAGCCCTTAATTCGAGTGCATTTCCTGTCGGATCGCGATACCAACATCCAGTGTTTCCGAAACCTTTTTGCCGGGCATACGGAAAGTCAACGGCGTTGATGCGACATTGCCGAAGTGAGGTTCCACCAGAGTCCAGGTTTTTCCGGGAATCGCTTCCTCGGTTTCGGCATTGAGCAAAACTCCGGGTTCCACTTCCGTCTTGGTGACGGTGACTTTATAATCGCCTTCGACGACACCGTCGTAGCGTCCCTGGGTTTTGAGTGCCACTTTGCCGGACTGATCCGTGACACCACCGGCGGTCCATTGTTGCAGGCTTGAATCCTGATGAAACAGCGCAACAACCGCCCCTTCCAGGGGCCGATTATCTTGCGTAATCACCAGAGTACACGGATACAAGGCCGGCATGTCGGCAGGAACGTTTTGTTGGCATCCCGAAATAACCGACAAGGACAGTAAAATGAAAACGATCAATAATGGAATGTGAGTTTTCATGAAATTCTCCGTGAGTAGCGAGGTTTGTCCCGCATGAAAGGGATTGGGCAGAGTGACCGGGGTTTTTATCCCCCGGCACTTGCTGAAACGATCGAAAAGTGAACACCATGCAAGGTGTTCCACTACAATACGGAAGCGGATTCACCGCCGTTGGGAAAACCTAACGCTCCCCAAACTCCGAGCAATGATTTTCCGGCGGAACCCACAGGCTCGTCGAGCATCCCGCCGCCGTAATTGATGGTTTCCGAAATAAACTGGACACTTCCGTCAAACATTGCCGCATTGACGCCGCCGGTATGGTTACTGGTGGCGGGATAAAGTCCCCAACGCGATTGCGGGAGATCATTCTTGACGGTATAAGTGGCACGACTGTAACAGGATGGTGCGTTCGGAGGTGTTGCCGTTTGAAAACCGGTATGGATTGCCGCGCCATCGTGAATGCGGCCTCCCCGACGATTCCCATTGGCCTGATTATACTGCGACGCACTTGTGTCGGTAAAATTGTAGGGATTGCTTAGTGTGCCATTGGGAGCAACCTGAGCCGGCATACACTTTGTGCCGGGTTTGTTGTTCGCGTTAGCAACTCCCATTTGGACGCCTCCTTTGATTTTCCCCACCGTACCTCCGCTCCCCATCACGGCTTCACTCATGGCTACTGTGTTGCTGGTTCCGTCGGATGCGGCTGACATGCTCTTCCAGGTTTGATTGGCGAACATGGAACGACCTTGAAAAATTGCGGAATTGTAATTTTCGCAATCCCAGATAATGTCGGAAAGACAAGCCATGTAATTGTTCGACATATATTCGTCATTGTTCCCATCCGAAGGACAACGAAATGCCGAAAGACGAACGCTGAACACTTTAGCCGCTGTGCTTCCCCGGTCGCGTGGATAACTTCCGCCATTAGCGGCAACATCCTCATATTTGGCCGTTTGCTCGAGATACGGCATGAGATGGAGCTGGGCACTCCAATCGCTGTCTTCGCCGCGTCCGGCAAGGAGCCCGCCTGTATAAAAGTTGCCGCGCAACTTGGCGGACCTTTTGGCGGGAAACGCTTTGTAAGCATCATGGTAAGTATGCAAAGCCAAACCAAGTTGCTTCAAGTGATTTGTACATTGCATCCGCCGAGCCGCCTCACGGGCAGACTGAACAGCAGGCAAAAGAAGTGAGATCAAAATCCCGATAATCGCGATGACGACAAGAAGCTCTACAAGAGTGAATCCCGCTGAGATGCCTGTCTTTCTCATCTTTTCAGTTTTAAAAATTTTCATTTTTAGTACCCTTTCTTTCCAAGGAATGGACCGATAAATTTGTTGCAAAAACATTGTCAAACTCTAAAGCTGTAAATGGAATTTTCTCTTGCTTCTCCTTTCTATTTTTTCCATTGTTTGGAAATATGAAATTCAAACAGTTTGATTTAAGCGCGATACAAGAATTGCTTAATGATATGTTTAAAAAATATTATTTGTTTCAATAATTCGTATGAAATCCATTCGCTATGACATTAATTATAGCTATCGTTAGATAATTTCCAATACTTTTTGGCAATTTTTCCATAAAATAATGAGATTTTTCGGTGTTTACATGGTAATGGGATAGCCGTTTGTGTCTCAAGCAAGCATTTATTTCGAAAATATGATATTTATGTACACTCACTACCCGCACGCCTAGTGAAAAGATTTCGGCACAGAAATGTTTATCCGGCCTAAAAACGGAATTTTACATACCCACCGCATAATACCGCCAACCTTCAGTCACTGATTTTTTGTCCAGTGATTGGATGAACTGGTCGAATGAAAAGAACAAGGATGATTTCGGATGGAAAAACAGAAACCAGTCGTCACATTGCGAAAGATGGTTACGTGAAAATAAAAATCAGTGTGATACTGCCGGTTCACAACGCCGAGAAAGAACTCATTTCTCTGGTAAACGATTGTTTTGAAACGACGGGTGACATTCAAGCCGATTGCGAGATTGTCATTATTGATGACGCATCGACCGACGCGAGCGGGGAGATCGCGGAAAATCTGTCGCTGGAATTTCCTCAGATCAAGGTGATTTCCCAGTGGGACGCTTTGGGAACCGAAAAGTCGATCCTGAATGGGTTGCGCCTTGCTGAAGGTAGCTTGTTGTACATTTATTATCTCATGTCCGGCTATATGTTCCCGCAAATCACGCTATACTACGAGGCCATGCCGTTTACCGATGTTGTTTTGGGACGTTTTCTCGGCCCAACTGAGAATTATGTGGGGATGGCCATGTTGAAAAGTCAAACGCTCCCGGTTTTGGGAAATGCAGTTGCCAATCCGGAAGAGGCCGTTTTACTGATGAACCGGAACAACGTCCGTTACCTTGAGCTTCGCTACGAGGCACGCGGCAACCGTAACGCGCCAAGTGCCCATGAGGCAACCATCAAACCAGGAAAGTCCAGGAGAGCATCAAAATCCGTCGTCCCGGCTTTTTAGTCGGGAACTGTCAACCCCCTAACCAGGAAAAGGTGATGCCATGCTGGAGTCAACGGATCCCTATACGTCGGCAGTGTCAATCCCTCCGTTGGCTGTGCCGACACCGGCTTTTGCGCCCGGCGAAATACCGCTCCAAAACATCTGCGAAGCGGAATCCCGGTTTCCGCTTCACCGTTTGGCCGAAGTTCGAAAAAACCAGGGAGTTTCCATCGCCAACCTGGCGCGGCGGCTCAACATGGAAGCGATCAACGTTCGCATGCAGGAAAAACCCACCTCCGACATGCTGTTAAGTCAACTCTATCGATGGCGGGAAATACTTGACGTTCCCATTTCTGAACTGCTGATCGACCCGGAAGATACGCTCGATGATCCGATCAAGTCCCGCGCGTCGCTCGTGCGGGTGATGAAAACCGTGCGTTCCATTCTCGAAACGGCTCGCGAAAAGCCGGTCCAACGGATGGCGCAAACCCTGTTCGACCAGTTGGTGGAAATCATGCCCGAACTGAAGGATGTTTCCTCGTGGCCCACGGTGGGACAGTCCCGCGAATTCAAAGATTATGGCCAGGCGATCTACCGCCGTTTCGACCCCGGCGTTGAGCAGGCCATGATGGAATAAGGATTTTAGCGGAGATATTCAACAAGGCAAATCGGTCTGGGTATCCACGGCAGGGCGATCACGGCGTAAGTGAGTGATGATACCAACCCGAATCGCTCGCGGGCAGATCGCCGGAGGGCTTGACTCACTCCTCACTTGATCCCGGTGAGTTTGCGAAACTTCGCGTCAAGGTCACTGCCGCCTCCGCGAAAATCGCCAATAGAGCCGTCGAAGGCAAGCCGTCCTTCGTTGATGAAAACCACCCGGGACGCGACTGCTTCGACTTCCTGGAGGATGTGCGTCGAAAGCAGAATCGTTTTTTGCTCGCCGATCTTGCGGAGCATGCGGCGCACATCGTGGATCTGGTTCGGGTCAAGCCCGGCGGTCGGCTCGTCCATAATGAGGACTTCCGGCTCGTGTAGCAGTACGTTGGCCATGCCGACCCGTTGCCGGAACCCGCGGGACAGTTTCCCGATTGGCTTTTCAAAGACCGTTTCGAGAGCGCAAATTTCAACGACTTTGGCAATGCGGTTGCGGGTTTGCGGCTTGTTCAACCCGCGGGCGTTCGCGAAAAACTGCAACAGCGAACGCGGCGTCATATCGGGGTAAAGCGGGCCGTTTTCGGGCAAATAGCCGAGTTTCGCCGCTCCGGCAAGCCGGTTGGACGCCATGTCATGTCCGGCAATCCGGGCTGTTCCGCGACTGGGAGCCAGGTAGCCGGTCAACAGTTTCATGGTCGTGCTTTTCCCGGCCCCGTTCGGCCCGAGAAACGCAACGACCTCGCCTTTGTCAACGCAAAACGTGACATCATCTATCGCCGCAAAATCGCCATAGTATTTCGTCAGGTGGACCGCTTCGATCATGGCTGCACTCATCATTCCAACTCCGTCAATCCATACAGGTCAATCATCTTTTCAGGACGCATTTTGGTGAAAACAGACACATACAGGATATGTTTTCACATTGTCTTTGTCAAGTCCACTGGTTGCCCTGTTACGAAAACAAGTGGCCCAAATCCAGAGAATGCTTGAAAATCTTGTTTTGGAGTGATAAAATAACCAATGACAATGGGTTTTTTGTGGAGGAAAACATTGATCGTCGCTTTAACGTCCTGTCAGGAAGGAAAAAAATGAAAAGAATTTTGATTTTTGCTGCAATTTTATGTTTTTGTGGATGCACATGGGCTGTTGCGGAAGAGGGGATGTGGCTTTTTACCAATCCGCCGACGGAAGCTATTGCGGAACAGTACGGTGTGACCTTGACGCCGGAGTGGCTCGAACGGGTGCAAAAATCGTCGATTCGTTTCGGCAATGGTGGGTCGGCGTCGTTTGTTTCGCCCCAAGGTCTTTTGATGACCAATCATCATGTCGGCATTTCAACCTTGCAACGCATGAGTACGGCGGACGACGATCTGGTGAAAAACGGTTATTATGCCGAAACCCTTGCCGATGAACGCAAGTGTCCGGGTGTTGAATTGAACGTGCTTTGGGAAGTTCGCGACGTGACCGCGCAGGTTCAAGCCGCCGTGCGTCCGGGACTGACGGGTGACGCCGCCGAGCAGGCGCGTCGGGCAATCATCAGTAAAATCGAAAGCGCGACCAATGAGGAAACCGGTCTGAAATGCGAAGTGGTTGCGTTTTTCAACGGCGGCTTGTACCACCTGTATTGCTACAAAAAATACACGGACATCCGGTTGGTTTTCGCGCCGGAACAGGCCATCGGTTTCTTTGGCGGCGACCCGGACAATTTCGAGTACCCGCGTTATTGCCTGGATGTGACGTTTTTCCGGGCTTACGAAAACGACGAACCTGCCGAAACACCGAATTACCTCACATTCAGCGAAAACGGCGCGGTGGACGACGAACTGGTGTTCGTTTCGGGACATCCCGGTCGCACAAACCGGTTCAAGACTGTGGCCGAACTCAAGTTTTACCGTGACAAACTCAATCCCTACGGCATGGAAAAAGTCTATCGCAAGGAAGTCACGATGAAAGCTTATGGCGAAATGAGTGCTGAAAATTTGCGACAGGTGCAAACCGAGATTTTCCGGTGGACGAACTACCGCAAAGTGCGGCTGGGCGTGTTGACCAGCCTGCAGGACGCGTCGCTCATGGCACGCAAGGAAGCGGAGGAAAAGGCGTTGCGTGACGAAATCACCCGCGCCCGGCTGCTCAATCTGAACGAAGCGTCCCCGTGGCTGCAAATCGAACGGGCGTTGAAACAGTGGGAGCCGATCATGTACGCGCATGATTTGCTCGAAACAGGTGAAGGCTTCAACACGCCGCTGTTCACTTATGCCAGGCAACTCGTCCGTGCGGCTCAGGAATCGCAAAAGCCGGACGAAAAACGCTTGCGGGGTTTTATGACCGCCGATTTGCCGAATATTCGCACCTCGCTGGAAGCGGAGTCGCCGTTTTACGCGGAGGTGGAAATTGCCAAATTGGGCGATTCGCTGACGCTGCTCATCGAGAAACTGGGAGCCGAAGACCAGCTTGTCAAGCAGATGATGGCGGGCAAGTCGCCGCAGAATCGTGCCCTTGAATTGATTCGGGGAACGAAACTGGCGGATGCGGAAACCCGTGTCGCGTACTTTGACACGGCGATTGAAGTCGGGCAAATTGCGACGGACGACCCGATGGTCGAACTGGCACTGGCCCTAGACAAACGTGCCAGGGAATTGCGGAGCGTCATGGAAACACGGGTCGAGGAACCTATGCGGCAGGCTTACACGAAAATCGCCGACGCGCGTTTCAAACTGTACGGCACAACGGTTTATCCCGACGCGACGTTTACATTACGGCTGACCTACGGGCAGATCAAGGGCGTGACCGATCCGGACGGCTCGACGCATCCGGCCTGGACGATCATGGGTAACACCTTCAAGCACGGCGAGGCACACAATTTTATTGCGCCCTACACGTTGCCGGATTCCTGGATGGCGGCCCGTGACCGCATCGAAGCCGACACACCGATGAACACGATTTCGACCACGGACACCATCGGCGGCAACTCGGGCAGCCCGATGATCAATGCGGCGGGAGAAATCGTCGGCATTTTGTTCGACGGCAACCGTGTGGCACATGCCCGCAGTTTCATTTATGACGACACGCACATCCGCTCGGTGTCGGTGTGTTCGACGGCGATTATTGAGTCGTTGAAATCGGTGTATGCGACGGAAAGACTCCTGCAAGAATTGGAAACTGTCATGAAATAACGTGTTCAAAAACTTTTTTCAACGCGGAAGTTGATCAGAGCCGCAATCGTAAGATTGCAGTGGTTTTTTCTTCGCAATCTTACGATTGCCACCCGGATTACGAGTACGGCTTGGATTGTTTCGTTGGGAAAAAACGTTTCATGTATGAAACACAATCTGGTCAAGGTTGATGCCGCTAAAAACAATCGCGAATGCTACGGTGTCGTACAATCCATGTGCTAAAATACACGACCATAAATTTCGGCGATTCAGCAGGTAAATCATGCTGAAGCCCACTGCGATGAACCCGGCAACAAGCATTCCTGTCACCCCCTGGTAATCATGAGCGATCCCCGTGCAAGCCGAAGTCAGCAAGACGGTACACGCACAAGTCACCCAACGCGGACAACCTTCTTTCAACAATATTATCTCTAGGGAATTTTGGAGGAACCCCCGAAGCAGAAGCTCTTCCAGGAACGCCCCGAACAGCCACGCGATGACCAACCCCGCCGCCAGTGCCGGGATATTGCCCCGGATAGTCTGGAATGCGGCAAGGTTCGGCGTCGTCCCTGTGACGGCAATGGCAACATGTTTTGCTGCGAAGGACAAAGGAATCAAAACCGCCGTCGCGATCAAGGTGGTCAGTGCCAAACGCCTGACATTCTCCGGCTTGTGAAAACCGACGTTGCTCCAGGTTTTGCCTTGCAAGCGGAGCATCCCCCACGCCAAAAGTGTGCTGAAAACCAGCCCCGCAAGCAGAAACACATTGTTGAAAGCAAAAACCGATGGCAACAAAACCACAAGAACTTGTAACAAAATCCCGGTTTTGCTTTCCATGAAGGGTGGTTTTTCGCGGGAAGTCATATTTTTCTTGCATTGTTTTCAGAGAAACTGACACAATAATCGATTGATTCATTTTGCACACTGAAAACTCGAATGGAACGGGATTTTCACAGATTCATCCGTGCTGATCTGTTCGATCAATGTCATCAGTGTACCTTTGACATTATCAGAATAAGTTGTTTTTGAACAAGCTCTAACAATAATTCAGCATATAGTGTTGCAATCCGATCAGCGTTTTGGCGTCGGTGATCCTGCCGCTGGTGATCATTTCGCGGATTTCCCGCCAGTCGGCGATGAGCGGTTCGATGTCTTCGCCGTCTTCGAGTGCCGTTCTGCCTGGCGTCAGTTCCGACGCAACGAACAGGTGCAACTGCTCTCGGATAATCCCCGGCGACGAATAAAACGTAATCAGCGGTTCCATTTTCCCGGCGGTGTAACCGGTTTCCTCAATCAATTCGCGATGGGCCGACGCAAGTGGCTCTTCGCCCGGCTCCAGCGTTCCGGCGGGCAGTTCGATCAAATACGCATTGACCGCAACGCGATACTGCCGCAACAGCACAACCCGTCCGTCATCAAGCAACGGCAGAATCCCGACCGCACCGGG
>WRMR01000151.1 GCA_009776995.1 Planctomycetaceae bacterium
GTCGCTCAATAATAACGTGAATATTTCCATCAGAGCCGCGAGAGTTATCGAGCGGAATGACCGCTCCGTTACCGTCGCGGCTCTGAATCCCCGTCCGTTTCGTCCGGTTTTGGCAGCGGCGGGACGAAGATGCGGTAGAACACCGGGATATCAGGGTCGTAATTGTTGATTGGAAATCCTTCCCCAGGGCGGCGGCGAGTACGCCTTGCCCTGGGCTATGATGTTTTGCCCCTACAGGGCATTTCTACCGTCCCTCGCCCCTCAATCTGCGCGAGAATGGATTTCATCGTCGCGATTTCTTCCGGCGTGAGCGAACGTTTTTCAAACAAATGCTGCATCAGCGGCGCGAAATTTTTCCCCGCCAGAGAGTCGAGCAGTTCGAAATATTTTCCCTGAGCGTCTTCCCGTGCAATATTTGTGCTGTAAATTGCCGGAAAATCAGTACTTCGGTCGAGTAGCCCCTTGTCCGCCATGCGATTGAGCCGTGTTTGGATCGTCGAATACGACGGCGATTTGCCCGTGGCGAGATAAAGCTCGTAAGTTTTCGGAAGCGTCAACGGCCCGTGTTCCCAAAACAGTTCGAGCAACTCCGCCTCACCCGGCGAAAGTTTCACTAATTTATGCTCTTTTTTCATATTTAAGTCCTGTAAAAGTTACATGACATTGTCGTATCACAGTATACGATATACGACATTGTCATGTCAAGAGTGTTTTGAGAAAAATCTTGAGATTTCAGGCAAAGTCGCACTCCCCCAGCTTCACAATTGTAAAGGCTTCCGGTACACTGTTAAGTTATTGAAATTGTATTCCCAGGCTCGGACTCTCATCGTGTTGTGCGTGAGGATACAACATTCGTTACCGGGTATCCGGCGCAGGACAACCCGGCATTCACAAAAAACTCAAACTGTTCGTAGATTTTCATGACAATCGAAAGGATGTTCAACGTGGCAAGTCTTGCTTCCCAACTTGACGGCATTTTCAAACCAAAATCCATCGCGGTTATCGGTGCTTCAACCCGGCCCGGTACTGTCGGCAACGACCTGTTCCGCAACCTGCTCTTTGGCGGTTATCAGGGTTGTGTTTATCCGATTAACCCGAAAGCGGAGCATATCTTGGGGGTGCATTGCTTTCCAACTCTCGCTGATGTTCCGTCGGACGTTGATCTGGCCGTGTTGATCGTGCCCGCCAAAGCCGTGCTGGGCATCATCGACGAAGCCAAAGCGAAAAACGCCAAAGGCATGATCATCATTTCCGCCGGCTTCAAGGAAACCGGTCACGAAGGAGCCGAACTGGAAAAGCAAGTGGCCGCCAAGGTTCGGGAGGCGGGAATTCCCTTGATCGGCCCGAACTGTTTGGGGGTCATCAACGCGGCCCCGGAAATTCGCATGAACGCCACCTTTGCGACAAAAATCCCCGATTACGGCAAACTGGCCTTTATCTCGCAAAGCGGAGCCTTGTGTACTTCAGTGTTGGATTACGCCGAAGCACGGCAGATGGGATTCAGCAAGTTTATCAGTTTCGGCAACAAAGCCGACGTCAAGGCGACCGACATTCTCGAATATCTGGCCGACGACCCGGAAACAAACACCATTGCCATGTATCTCGAAGACATTAGTGACGGCCAGAAATTTATTGACATCGCGTCGAAAATCTTTTGGGAAAAGAAAAAGCCGCTCATCTGCCTCAAGTCGGGACGCAGTGCCGAAGGGGCCAAGGCGGTGAGCAGTCACACCGGTTCGCTGGCGGGTTCCGATCAGGTTTACAACGCGATTTTTGCCCAATGCGGCGTACAGCGGGTCAACACGGTTTCGGAACTGTTCGACTACGCTGCGCTTTACCCGACGCAAACGGTGCCGAAAGGCAATCGTCTGGCGATTATCACCAACGCGGGCGGTCCCGGCATCATGGCCACCGACGCGGCGGTCAGTGCCGGGCTGAAACTGGCTGAACTGAGCGAGCAAACGAAAGAAACGCTGAAACCGAGCTTGCCCGCCGCCGCTTCGTTACACAATCCGGTTGACGTCATTGGCGACGCCCGTCACGACCGTTACGAAGCCGCGACACGGGTGATTCTTGATGACCCGAACGTTGACATGGGCATGGTCATTCTCACCCCGCAATCCATGACCGATGTGGAAAACATCGGCGCGATCATCCCGAAAGCGATTGAAGGAATCGACAAGCCGGTTGTGGCCGCGTTCATGGGCGTCCGCGACGTGGCTCCCGGTGTTGAACTGCTGGTCAAAAACGGCGTCCCGAATTACTCGTTCCCGGAAGACGGGATCAACTCGCTGGGTGCCGCCTATCGCCTGATCGGTCTGCGTGACCTCGGCGACCGCGAACACGTCCGGTTCGACGATTGCGACGTCGAAAGAGCAAAAACAATCATTGCCGACGCGCTCGGCGGTGCGGATGAAAAATACCTGACGCAGGCCGAATGCCGTCCGTTGTTCGAGTGCTACAAACTGCCGTTGCTCAAGAGCGGCGTGGCCCAATCGGCGGACGAAGCGGCGGCGATCGTTCAGGATATCGGGCGAAAGGTCGTTATGAAAGTCATGTCGGCTGATGTGGTGCATAAGTTTGACGCGGGCGGCGTCATTCTCAATGTGGACGGACCGGATGCGGCAAAAGCAACCTACGCACAGATTTTCAAGAACGTCGAAGCTCATGTCCCCGGTGCGAAAATCGACGGCATTCTCATTGAGGAAATGGCTGCCAAAGGAACGGAAGTGATCGTCGGTTGCAATCGCGACGGCAATTTCGGTCCGCTGATGATGTTCGGTCTCGGCGGAACACTGGTCGAAGTGCTCAAGGATGTGACGTTCCGGTTGGCCCCGATGTGGAAGGTCTCCGCCGAACGCATGGTCCGCGAAATCAAGGCGTACAAGGTTCTCGACGGTTTCCGTGGCGCCCCGAAGGCCGATGTGGCGTCGATTGTCGAGACGATCCTGCGGATTTCCGAAATGGTGACGAACCACCCGGAAATCGCGGAAATGGACATCAACCCGCTCATCGTCCACGCCCAGGGCAAAGGCAGCTCCGTCGCCGACAGCCGCGTCATGCTCAGAAAAGCCAAATGCTGTTGCTGTAGCGGGCATTGAGTTTTCAATGAAGGTGCGAAGATGTTTGCCCCGGTTCATGGAACCGGGAAGCAGGGCGATCTTATTCATGTTTCAACATAAAATTTCGGAGGTTGTCATGCACGGGAATTTCGCGTTTTGGTCGCGGCACACTTTGGTTGTTGCCGCGCTGTTGTTTTTTTCTTCGTCTGGTGCGACTGCGTACATTTGCGACAAGGACACGATCGGGCCGCTTTCGGTGACGATTGAAAAAATCGAAACAGTGACCGCGTTGAACACGCCGCAAGACGTCAAGGCAGTGTTCAACAACGATTCGGACGCGGCGGTTGCGGTTTCGCTTTCGGCGCGGTCGATGGAACAGGTGACCGTGTCGTCTGCGGAAAAAACGCTCAACGTACCTGCGAAAGGCACGGCGGAAACAACGCTGCAATTTCAATGCGGCAACGGAACGTACAACGCGCATTACCCCATTCACGTTTTCGCGGAGTTCGAGTGGGAAGGCGCAAAACATGTCTTGCATCCGGTGCAGGTGTTTGCCACCGACTTCGGTGCGGCGGGCTTGACACGCAAGCCGGTCGGCAAATCGCGGGACGGTCGCGAAATTTTCACCGGCGAGACGATTACCGACGCGACGCAACTGCCGCTGCTGGTGCTACCGAACGCAGGCGGCATTGCGCTAACGGAAACCGACGCCTACCGTGTGACGTGGCAGCGAGATGGGTTTCAGGCTTCAGACTTCAGGCTTCAGGAACAGACTTCCGAAGCCCAAACTGAATCCCGAAGTCCGAATCACGAAGCCCGAAGCCTGCCCATCGGCTGGCAGGGCAACGACGAGCGGTCACGCATGCATTTTTCCAAAGTGCAAATGACGCGCGGCGGTGTCAACCGGAAATCGCTGTCGATTCATCCGCCGTATCAGGGCGGTCCCGGCACGATGTTCACCGAGTACCTTGTGCAACTGCCGGACGCAACACCGACCGATCAGAGCAGCGACGGTAACAATCAGAGCCGCGACGGTGACGGAGCGGTCATTCCCATCACGTTTTCGAGTTACCTGGCGATCCGTGACGTCGTACCGCCTGAACCGGAAAGCGACGGCGTGACCTTTGCCGTGTGGGTCGGCGATGAAAAAATCGGTGAAAAGCACTGTGCATCGAAAACCTGGGAGCCGTTCGAGGTGGACCTGTCGCAATTCGCCGGGCAAACGGTGCTGTTGCGTTTGCAGAGCGATCCCGGCCCGCGACGCGACACGACCTGCGACAGTGCCTTCTGGGGCACACCGCTGTTGCGCGTCGGCGAAGCACCCAAGTTGCTGACGGCGGAAGAAAAAGCGGAGTTGTTCGCGGAAAATCTCAAGGCATTGCAAACCGGCCAAAGCAACAATAACCTGCGAACGGTTGTCTATGATCTGGAAGGCGACATGAGGGCAGCCGTGACATCGGGCAATTGCGGCTTCATTGATGGTGTCATTGGAATCGGTAACAAGGACAATTTCGTGCAATACGATGGCTTACGAGTTGAAATCGAGGGACAACCGCTTGGAACGGAACAATCCGCTCTTGCATACAACGTTTGCCGTGAAATGATCAGAAGTCAACGCATGATTATGTCGAGTGACCGCGGACCAGTCCGTCAGCAGTTTTATCAAGAAGTCGTCAATGGTGGTAAAAAGCTCACGATGACATACCACGTTATTGTCCAAAGTCCGGCGATAAAATTGTACGTCGATTGCGACGACCCGCTCGCCATCACCAAAATCGAATTCGGCCCGGCGACGCGCCACGCGAATCGCGTGTATTTCGGGCACGGCTACTGTATCACCGAGCCGGAGCGTTTTGAAGTGACCAACGGCGGACATTCGCTTTCAACGAGTCACGTCGGCTTCGATTTCGACAACGGCATTTCGCTGCTCATGGCAACAACCACGCCGCCGGACCGGTTCATTGTTGATCCGGCAAGCAAAATTTACACGCTCAGCGTTTGTCCCGGCACAACAATGACGCTATTGCCCGGCACGAGCGGCGCGATGGATTGTGCGATACGTTACCGGCCTTTGTACGACAAGCAACCGTCGGCAGGCGTTGCGAAGAAGGCGGGGCGATTCGTGTTCGATGTGTGGGGCGGACGTTACGGCGAACACCTCAAAAAAATTCAGGAACAAATCGACTACGGCGTGACCGACTCGCTGTTCGTCAATCACAACTGGCAACGCTGGGGCTACGACAACCGCCTGCCCGACATCTGGCCGCCGAACCCGCGCTACGGAACGCTTGAGAAAATGCAGGAACTGCTCGAACTCTGCAAAAAACACGACATTTTGTACGGCCTGCACGACAATTACATCGACATTTACCCCGACGCTGAGGATTTCAGCTTTGGTGCGGTGTCGTTTCATGAGAACGGTCAGCCGCGCAAGGCGTGGAACAATTACGGCATCGACGCGCAGAGTTATCAGTTTCGCCCTGATCGTTTCATGCCGTTTCTGGAGCGGAATTTCAACATGATGATGCCGCAACTGCCGCAAACCGCGTATTTCGTCGATGTGTTCGCGTCGATCAACCTGCACGAGTTTTGGGACCGCGACGGCAACAAGCACGGCCGCGCGGAAATGCTGGCCAACTGGTGCAAGGCTTTTGACGTGATTCGCGAACGGCTTGGCAACGATTATCCGACGATCAGCGAGGCGGGCAGTGATTTTCTCATCGGCCATCTTGACGGCGCGGACTGCCAGTTTTTGACGCTGTCCGATGAGCCGGGCGATTTCAAAATCACGATTCGTTGCAAGCATTGGGCGCGTGTGCCGTGGTTCGACGCCGTCAATCACACGCGCTTCAGCCTGCACGGCGTCGGTTATGACAGCCGTTACGCCGCCCATCGCGGTATGGACCTGCACGGTTACATGAGCGACGATTACATGTCAAGCGAAGTGCTGACCGGCCACGCCCTGCAAGTCGGCTGGGGCAACATTGGCCGCGACTCCGTGCGCAAATACTGGCTGTTGCAACCGGTGGCACGCAATCTGGCGAATGCGGAGATTCATAATGCTTGGAATCGTGGAACAGAGATATTCGGTTTGGGTCCCCAACCGGATTCGATGCTTGTTCATTGGGCAACTGGCTCTGGTGTTTTGACCAAGGTCGTTGTAAATCGGGTGAATTGTAACGAACCTTATCACCCCTATCCGCAGCCACAATTTCTCCCACAGTATGGCTATAGAGTTTATGGCGTTGATTTTGACGATAGGGATTACAGGTCGGCTATTGTCGGCCATCCGTTCATATTAAAAGATGGAATGAAGACCAGTCAAATTATCGAATTCTCCGACGCCATTGTCGGCAACGAACGCTGGGTCTATTTCAACCCGCGGCAGGTTGGCACGAACGCGTTGCCGATTATGCCGGTGGCCAAATCGTTTGAACGGGCTGGCGACAACCAGTTCAAGCTGGTGGTCGATTGGAACGTGTTCCGTTCGCTCAGGGAACGTCAGGCCGCGCTGCGCGACGTCAGAAATTATCACTGGTTTTTGCACCTCGAACCGCCGCAAATGGCATGGTATGAGCGTCCGCAATTGACGAGCATCGGCGGCGGGTTGCCGGAAGTGCCCGTGACCGAGTGGGAATCGAACCAAACGCAGGATTTCGGCACAATCACCGTGCCTGACGAACTGGCAAGCGGCACGTACAACGTGCTGATCGGCCTGTGGGACCCTGACGGCAACCGGCAACCACGAGCAAGACTGCTCGGTCCCGGCCCGGACAGTTCGCGCATTTTGCTCGGCAAGCTGAAACTCGAAAAACGCAACGGCCGGGTGACAAGACTCGACTTTATCCCTGAAACGGAAGACGCCCCCGAACTTTTTGAGCGGCTGTTACCCGCGAAAAAAGAAGTGCTCGAAGCGATTGTCGCACCGGGAGCAATGCGTTCGGATCAGGTCTTGCCGATTCCGCTACGAGCCAGTGGCGGTGTACTATTGCGTTACCCGAAAGATGCTTTGGAACGCGAAATTTTTGAAATGACACTCACACCATTGCCCGAAGAACCGGCAACAACAGTTGTGGTCGTTCTGGACGGAACGAGCAACAGTCTGGTGCCGAATGTCAAAAACCTCAAATGCGAATCGCTGACCGCCGTTGACCGCACCGGACAAAAACTGCGTGACGTGCCGTTCACCCTCGCAAACGACGAACTGCGCTTCGATACCACCGCCGGCGAATTTGCCTACAAAATCGTCGTGCGGAAGTGAAGGGAGTGCGAAGAGTGAAAAACGAAGAGCGAAAGGTGATACTGTTGGAAACCTGTCAAGCTCTCCTTGTTTGACACGCGAATCCTCGTCTCGTCAGAGGCTACGCATAGTTATTGCGTTGGCCAATGCGGAACTCGCGAAAAAACGGGTTGCCCTGCGTGTCAGCCGCGGTGGACATGACGTGCCGGAGGATGTCATCGAACGGCGGTTTCATTTGGGACTGAAGAACTTTTTTGGGCTTTATTCGCCGATTGTCGATAAGTGGACTTTTGCCGAGAATGCTGAAGACGTGTCATTGAAAATTGCGGAACAGCCATTGAATGAAGAGAAGATCATTCTTGATCGCTTGCAGTTTTCCTATTATCAGGAATTGGTGAAGTCGTGACAACAAATATTGATGAAAAAAATAACGATCTTGTCTTTCAGGGAATGAAAGAAGCAATCGACCTCGAAGTGCAACGATTGCGCGACGAAGGCCGGCCGATCCTCGTATGGCGGGACGGCAAGGTGGTGGATATTCGCCAGGAACTGGAATTGCAGGACACCGGGCGGATGTATTTTCTGCTTGGGGTTGCGTTTTTGGTTTTCCTTCCCATTTTTTTTGGCTTGATTTATTTCGATACCCAATGGCTGCCGCTTGGCATCGTGAAATCCTTCTCCATGCTCATGGGCGTCATGAACGTCGGCATGTTCGGACTCGGTGCCTGGTACGGCGACAAGAACACGCGCAGGAATTGTTTGATTTTCCTGACCGTACTGTTCCCCCTGTTGGCTTGTTTGATATACTCGTATTTAGTCAATGGATTTTTCGCGGATATGTGATGATTTCCAAACAATGAGGTTATTGATATGATAGATGAAGAACAATTAGAACAACTGCAACGCAAGGTAAAACAACAGAAACAGCAGATCGTGTGTTTGAGTATCATGGTTGTATGTTCGTTTCTACTGCATTTGTGTTATATCATTTCACGTTGGGAATCACGAACAGATCGATACGAATTGCACCAAATGAATATGCGGGTTGAACAATTGAAAAAGGATTTTCAAAAAATCGAAGAAGCGATCAAACTCAAAGTGAAAAATGAACAGCAAGAGAGGCTTGCTGAGGAAACGGAATATGAATCTGACTCCACTCCAAACTAGCCACTAGCCACTAAAAAATCACCATGCAAGAAAAACTCAGAGAAACAGCCCGGCAGTTGTTGTCGGAAAAGAAAGTTGATGTTGTCATCGGATACGGCGAAACGGAAACCGGGGCGGTCGGTGCCGTGTTCATTCGCGATCCAAACGACGTGAACCAACTGATTTGGGACAACCGCTGCCGCGTGAACCTGACGACCTGCCTGAAACGGAAGGAAGTGCGGGCACTCGGCAAACCGGCGGTCGTCGTCAAGGGTTGCGACAGCCGGTCGCTCGTGACGCTGCAAATCGAATCGCAGATCAAGCCGGACGATCTTGTCGTGATTGGCATGGCCTGCGAAGGGATGATTCAGGAAATCCCCGGCAAAGCAACGAGCACCGAAGGGGAGCTTTGCGAAAAATGCAATATCTGCGATGTGCATGTGCCCCTCGGTTGCGACATGGTGATTGGCGAAGCCGCCAACCCTGCCGTGCCGCGCGAAGAGCGATACAAAATGCTTGAGCAAATCAAGGCCATGCCGCCCGCCGAACGGATGAAATACTGGTCAAAACAGTTTGAACACTGTTTCAAGTGTTACGCGTGCCGGCAGTCGTGTCCGCTGTGCTATTGCAACGTGTGCGTCGCCGACAAGAACCGTCCGATTGTCATTGAGCCGTCCAGTTCGCTCAAGGGCAATTTCGCATGGCAGATCGTCCGGGCATTTCACCTGGCCGGGCGTTGCAGCGGTTGCGGCGAGTGCGAACGGGCCTGCCCTGCGGGAATCGAACTGTCCCTGCTGAACCAGACACTGGCCAAAGCCGCTGAAGAACACTTCAACTTCCGCGCCGGCTTCGATAAAGACGCCGGACAATTGATCGGTACCTGGTCTGACCAGGATCAGGAGGAGTTTATCCGGTAGTTGCATGTGCAGAGTTCAGAGTGCAGAGTGATGGGAGTTGAAACAAATATGCAACGTCCTAAAGTTTATCTGGAATCCGCGACGATCAGTTACCTGACCGCGAGGCCATCGGAAAATTTGGCCAACAAATTCCGACAGGAGCGAACCCGGCTGTGGTGGCAATATCGGGGTCGGTATGAACTGTTTGTCTCGGAAACGGTCGTGAACGAAATCCAACGCGGCGATCAGGAAGCGGCCCGATTGCGATTGGAAATCATTGAGGGAATCCCTGTTTTGCCGCATTCCGATCAGGTGAAATTGTTGGCACGGGTCTTTGTTTCCGCAGGAGCAATGCCACCCATTGCAGTTGTCGATGCGTACCACATCATTACTGCTGCCATCCACCAAATGGACTATCTGGTGACCTGGAATCAAAAACATCTTGTCAATCCGGTCAAACGGCGTCAGATAGAAGAGTTGATTCTCGGTTTTCAGCTCAAACCACCGGTAATCATCACACCGGAACA
>WRMR01000152.1 GCA_009776995.1 Planctomycetaceae bacterium
TACTGCGGGATTTTGAGCAGTTCACCGTCTTTCAACGCCGACTGGCGGGCGACGATTCCGGCCACGGTCATGTTCAATGACCAAGCGATGTTGACCAGCGGTTTGCGGTTTTCCAGGATGGACATGACAAATTCGTTTCCGAGGTAGCCATGCGAGCCGCCGTGTCCGCCGGGATCGACTGCCGGGGGAAGTGCCGGTTTCTTCCAATTCACGGATTTGATCGGTTCGTCCGTGTCGAGGATACTGCGGCCGCGCATATCAATGTAAGCGTTTCCCCAGAAATTGCCTTTTTCGCCGCTGATACGGCCCTGTTCCCCGAGCATTTGCGGAGCGTCCCAACAAACGGCCATCCGTGCCATGCCGCCTTCGCTGGTGCGGAAGAGTGCGATTTCCGAACCGAACGGATTTTGATAGGCATTGTTTTCCGGCATGAGGTGCGGAACGATACTGCGATTGCCCATACAGGACACTTCGGTAAAACTGCCGCCGGTGATGGCAACGTAATAAGCGTTCGAGTGCGTCGGATAATACTGCGGAGGAAGTCCGACGCGCCAGCCTTTGTAGCTGTCCAACGCCGTCGGGAAATAATGGTAATATTCGCCTTCGGTGTAAATCAGCTTGCCGAACCCGCCGGCCTTGTAAATTTGCCGACTGGCGAAAACTTTGTCATGGTACGCCGAGGTTTCAAACATCATGTAAGTCAACCCGGTCTTTTTGACCATCTCATAAAGCATGTCGGCTTCTTCGAGATTTCCCCAAGTGGCCGGAACCGCCGTAGCAACGTGCTTTCCGTGTTTCATCACTTCAAGGCAAAGTCGCCCGTGACTGGCAGCGTCGGTCGCAATAAAAATCGCTTCAATGTTGTCATCTTTGACCATTTCTTCCACGGAAGGATAGGTTTTCTCGCATTTGGTAGCTTGAGCCAGGGCCGCACAGCGTTCGGAAATCAGATCACTCACCGCGACAATTTCGACATTCGGGTGATTTTGCAACGAGAAAGCCGTTGCGAACTGGCAGACGCCAAAGCCGGCCAGTCCCATTTTGATCTTGCGGTCAAATTTTTGTTCCCAGGGCTTGCTTTCGTCAATCTCGGTTTTGGTGTCGTCAAATCCCGCAATGGTGGGATTTTGCGGCATGGCCATCCCGGTACCGGCTGTCAACAGACCGGCACCCAGCGCGGCATTGGTAATAAAAGAGCGTCGTGAAAGAGACATTTTTGGTTCTCCTCATGGTGAAGGGGTTTTTGTTAGCTACAAATACTAAAATGAATATTGCGGAATTTTGAGCAGTTCGCCGTCTTTCAACGCCGACTGGTGAGCAACGATTCCGGCCACGGTCATGTTCAACGCCCAGGCGATGTTGACCAGCGGTTTGCGGTTTTCCAGGATGGACATGACAAATTCGTTTCCAAGTGGGCCATGCGAGCCGCCATGATAACCGGGTTCAACGCCCGGAGGAAGTGGCGGTTTCTTCAGGTTCAAGGTTTTGACCAGTTCCATGGCTTCGGGAAGACCGCCAAAACCACTCTGTTCATTCCAAAAGGCACCATTCTGACCGCAGACCCGCCCCTTTTCTCCGCCGAACGGATTATAAACATCCCACGCAACGGCCATGCGTGCCGCACCGCCTTCACTTGTTTTGAAGAGTGCATATTCCGAGCCAAACGGGTTCTTGTAAATATTGTTTTCCGGCATCAGATGCGGAATGGTGCTGCGATGGCCCACACAGGACACTTCGGTGAAACTGCCGCCCGACACACAAACATAATAGGCATTGCCGTGTGTCGGATACCATTGCGGCGGCAGTCCGATGCGCCAGCCCTTGTAGCTGTCGATGGGCGTTGGGGACCAGTGAAAATACTCACCTTCGCTGTAAACCAGCTCACTGCCGAATCCGCCGGCTTTGTAAATCTCGCGCATGGCGTAAAGGTCATCGTGGAACGCCGAGGTTTCAAACATCATGTAATTCAGCCCGGTCTTCTTGACCATTTCGTAGAGCATATCGGCTTCTTCGAGATTTCCCCAAGTGGCCGGAACCGCCGTGGCAACATGTTTCCCGTGTTTCATCACTTCCAGGCAATGCCGGGCGTGACTCGGGGCGTCGGTTGCGACAAAAATGGCTTCGATGGAATCATCTTTGACCATTTCTTCCAGCGACGGGTAGGTTTTCGGGCATTGGGCCACTTGCGCCATGGCTGCACAGCGTTCGGGAATCAGGTCACTCACTGCGACAATTTCGACATTCGGGTGATTTTGCAAGCTGAAGTTCGTTCCAAACTGACACAGACCGAAGCCAACCAGTCCCATTTTGATCTTGCGGTCAAATTTTTGCTGCCAGACCTTGCTTGTGTCAATCTCGGTTTTGGTGTCTTCAACGCCAAACCCGGCGATGGTTTTGCCATCTTGTTCTTGCGGCATCGCCATCCCGGTGCCGGCTGTCAACAGACCGGCACCAAGTGCAGCATAAGTAATAAAAGGACGTCGTGAAACAGGCATTTTTGGTCCTCCTTTTAGTTTATCGTCAGTGGTTCAACTATCCATTCAATTCAGCGTAATCCATATCCGTCAGTACCGCGAGGGTACGAAGTCTGGCACGAACATCGCCTGTCAAAATGGCGTTGTGATGCGTTCCGCCGGCTTTAGCATAGTCGGTCAAAAACTTGCGCACATCGCCATGCACTCTGATCTTTGTGTGCGGGACACACAAAGTCGGCAAAGGCCTGAAATTTTCGGTTTGCACCAGTGCCGTAATCAGTTTCCAGCGATTGCGGCACTGCACCAGCGCGGCCAGTGTCGCGGTTCCGGGTTCAAACACGGTGACGAGTACCAGTTGCCGGTTTTGTGTCCGCGTGATGGGCGTCGGACGGGCGACAAGCGGAATTTTGCGGTCTTTTCCCGCCATGGCGGTATTGGCCTCCCCCATGTGGCTGAAGAACAACGCGTTGCCGCGATAGTCGATGGTAAAAATTTCGCTGAAACTGACCGGCGGATGGAGCAGGTGGAACATGCGCGTGGCCATGGCGGAAATCAGATCGCCTTCCCCGCCGAACCCATAACCGTCAGCCATCATGCGGCTTGCCGCGACGAATGGCATGGTGGACGTCCGTTCGTCATCGCCAAGTGCCGTAAAGAGATACGTGAAACCGGCCAGTCCGTTTTCCTCGACCAGCAAACGCATGGCCAGTTCCGCGCGGGCAGTTTGACTCAAATCCGCTTTCGTCACATCGGCGGCAATGTCATAACTGTTTTGGTAATCCCGGATCAAGGCGAGGACCTTTTCCTCATCCATCTTTTCGGCGTGGTGGATATATTCTTCAATTGGAAGCGTCGTCCAGTCGCAACCGAACTTTGAGACCCATTGCGTGGTATCGACCGCAAAGTCCCCCATGCCGGGAAACGCCGTTCCGAGAAGTCCAAAACGCGACTGTGCAATTTGTCGTTTCGCAAAAGCGGCATACGCAAAATCGACGACCTCGCCGCAAGCGTTCGAGTCGCCAATGTGCGAGGTCACATATTCAAACGGCACACCGCAACGCACCAGCACATTGGCCAAATCCTGTGTTCCATGCACACCGTGGTTTTCCAGCAAGGTATTTTGATCGTAACTTTCCCCGACACCGAACAGTTCCTGGATGTTCCATATCAAAAGCGGAACCCGCAGGGATTGCAGTGGGGCAATGGCCAACTGGCTTGGCGCATAAGTGAGAAAAATCACGAGTATCGCGCCAACGTCTGCTTGTTCCAGCCGGTTGACTTCCTCGCGAATCCCGCTCCCACTGAACACGGCGGATTGAAATTCGACTTCGACACTGCGTGAAAGAACGGGAATGACGTCGCGGCGGAGCCACTGTTCACGGTTTTCGCGAACACCGGGGGCAAGTGTTTCGTACAATTCAAGCGTCAGGGCAAGAATACCGATTTTGGGACGTGTGGGTTTCATTTTTGTTTGATGCCAATCAGGAATCGAGAGAGTATTTTTTCACGGCGTCATCCGGAGAAATCCCGGTTTTGACGACGTCATCCAACGCCGCCTGAAAAGCATGGGGATCATCCACCTGGATGGCGTTGCGGCCAAACACGACGCCACCCGCACCGGCTGCGATTTCCTCGGCGGCAAGTCGCAAAGCGTCAATCTGTCGCGGAAGTTTTTCGGCACCGAGTCCAAGCACCGGCACAGGGCAGGAGCCGGTCACTTCGGCAAAATTCATCGTGTTGAACGTTTTGATCAAATCAGCACCCAGCTCGGCGACGATCCGCGAACCGGCCAAAACGTCTTTGTGCAGTTCTTCGGGCGTCATGTTCAGGTGTCCCGTTGGAAAATACTCGCCGATGACGGGTATCCCCAACCGATGTGCCTGACGGACGAGGGTGCAGAACACCTCGACGTTTTCCGCGTCCCGCAACTCATCACCCGTGTTGAGCGTCAGTGAGACGAGCGCAATGTCCATGCCTTCGCGCACGGCATCCTCGACATCGTAAGCGTAAACGCTTTTCGCCTTGAGATAGTTCCAATGGAAGCAATACACCGTGTTCCAGTTCAACCGGACAGCGGCCAGGGGTGCATTCTTTTGCGCGAACAGCGGGGCGCAATGTCGCAACATTCCCGGTGCCAACAGCACGGCATCGACAAGCGGGTTAATTTTCCTGGCGGTTTCCGGCAGGTCGATCATCGCGGGAATCGGCCCGTCGAACATGCCGTGGTCGATGGCAATGACAACCGTCTTGCCGCAATCCTGCAAACGTTTGATACGAATCTCACGTCCGTCCATCAGGTACCTCCGAAGTGTTCAATAAGTTTCTAAAAAAAGTGTCAACGATTGATATATGCGAAAATGTAATCAGCTTTTTTTATTCGTTCATCAATTTCGTTGTTTCGTATGGTTCGTATAAAAAATGGATCACTCATCGCGTTGAAGAATTACGGAAAAGCGACATAAAACGCCAGCACCAAGACCGTGATGATCGCCCACCAGATGACGGGGCGGGCATACCAGTGTCGCGGTTGTTCGGCGTCGGGGGGCAACCGCAGACTGTCCGGCCGCCAGATCAGCCCTTCGAGTTCCTTTTCTTCTTTCGGTTTTGTCATGAAACTGACCAGGGCACAAATGATGATGCAGCTCCAAAAGACGATGCCTGTCCGGTTGAAAAACGGCATGGGCTGCTCCCAACCCAGGAAATGTACCGGCAACCAATCCAGGAGGAGTGACAGCGGAATCGTCAAAAGACCGGCGGCCAAAGCTCCGAGGTTGGTTGTCCGTTTCCAGAATATCCCCATCAGGAACATCGTCGCAATGCCGGGAGTGAAATACCCATAGGCATTGAAGATGTAAATAAAAATCGGTCGTTCCGAGTGCTTGATGAAGACAACTGCCCAGAAAATCCCGAACAGGATGGTAAGAACACCGACAACGCGTCCAAACATCACCGTCATCCGGTCATCCTTTTCCGTGGTGTCTTCGTCGGAAACCGGCAGCGAAGGTTTTCGGTTTCTCCACCAGTTTCGCACAGGCACGTAAAAATCCATTGCCGCGATTGTTGCGCAGGAGTTGACGGCACCGGAAATATGACTCATCACGGCGGCCACAAGTCCGGCCATGACCAGGCCAATTAATCCGGTCGGGAGCAGGTGTTTCACCAGCGTCGGGAAAACGTCGTCCGGATTTTCCAGGTTCGGAAACAAACTCACGGCGGCAATTCCGGGAATGACAATGATCAGCGGGGTCAGGAATTTCAGGTAACTGGTAAACACGACCCCCATCCGGGCATGCCATTCGCTTTTGGCTGCCAGCACGCGCTGCACGACAAACTGGTTCGTCGCGAAATAAAAAATGCTGATGCAAAGCACGCCGCCGAGGTACATGGTCCAGGGAAAGTCCGGGTCGTTCGCCGGAAGGAGCAGATGCCACTGGTCGGACGTAGCCCAGATGGCCGACGGTCCGCCGACTGCCGCTACGGCCAGGATACTCAACACGATTCCTCCGGCCAGAAGAACACCAAGCTGAAACATTTCCGTCCAGATGACCGCGCGCAACCCACCGATGATGGTGTAAATCCCTGTCGTAATGGCAAGCACCCAAATGCTGACACTGGTCGGAATCCCCAGCAGCGCGTGGATCACCATGCCACCGATATACAGCACGGCACTGACCTCGACGAACAGATAGGTCAAAAGAATCAACGCCGCAAACGCGGAGCGGGAAACCATGCCAAAGCGTCTCTGGAGGTACTCCGGCATCGTATAAAACCCGTTTCGCAGGTAATACGGCAGAAAAACCCACAGCAAGGCATTGAGGCCGATGAGAATCGCGCCCCATTCGATGGTCATGGCCACGAACCCGCGTTGATAGGAGGTCCCCATCGCACCAACCAATTGGTGAACGGAGATATTCGCCGCGACGATGCTCCCGCCGATCATCCACCAGGGCAACTTGTCACCGGCCAGAAAATAATCCCGCTTCGTTTTGATTCCCTGACGAGAGGCATAGACGCCCAACACAATCACCGCAAGGACATAAACGGCGAATATCACGATGTCGATCAGTGAAAGATTTATATCCATTTGAAATTCCAAATCGTGGTCAATGAAAAATCACATCAACGGTCAAACTGCGGGACGGCAAGTTGCGCTCCGCCCTGGAGGGCGGACTGGTGTGCGATGATTCCCGGTGCGGTCATGGCCAGGGCTTCATGCACATTGACGGCAGGCGGTCGATCCTCGACCAGTGCGGAAATGAATTCATGGGTCAGAAACACTTCCGCACCGTCATGATATTTCCCGAACCCTTCGGCCAAAGTCTGCGGCAAACGCTGTTCGTACTCTTCTTTCGTCCAATCGGCGGTCACGGAGTTTCCGTAAGTAAAGCCCGTCGGATCGGATTCCTTGTCGATGGTGACACGGCGCTCCTTGTACTGGTAAATCCCGGGAAGGTAATCGTAAAAACTCATCTTTTCACCGATCCACTGCGCCCGTTCACAGAACGACAACGCACCCGCCCACAAGACGGCGACCCGCATGGCGTTCCCGCGATTCGTTTTGAAAAACGCGGTTTCACTCATGAAGGGATTGTCGTAAGGATTGCCTTTCAATGCCGGATCGCCGTTGTCGTAACCGACACAACTGACCTGCGTCAGGCGTTCTCCCGTCACACCGACGAGAAACGCGGTGCAATGCGTCGGATAGAGCATTGGCGGCAGTCCCCATCGCCAAACGTCCAGCCGGTTGTCGCGTTTCGGGGCGTTGGGCGAACGCGGATGATGATATTCCGCTTCGGTCAAAATGATGTTGCCGAATTTTCCTTCCCGTTCAAACTCCCGCGCGGCAATACACGACGGGCGATAATAACTGGTCTCGGCCATCATGTAATGTTTGCCGGATTTTTCTACCGCATCACGAAGCATTTCGCACTCTGCGATGGTCATGGCTGCCGGAACCGCCGAGATGACATGTTTCCCTTTTTTCAGGCACGCCACGGCATGACGGACATGATCCGGCGCGGGAGTGAAAATGCCAACCGCGTCAAAGGTATCCGGTGCGGTTTCCAGCATGGTTTCCAGGGACGGAAAGACGGCATCGCAACGATAGTATTCCCGCAACAATTTTTGACGGTCTTCGCGGAGGTCCGTCACGGCTGTCACCACGGCATTGGGGTGCAAGTGCCAGTAGTAGCACAGTCCGAACCCGCCGCCGACGACCGCCATGCGGATTTTCCTGTCTGACGGCAGGTTCGCAAAAACGGAGTTCAAAAACGCCGAACTCCCCAGCGATGAGACCACTCCGCCAATGGCACCGGCCCTTAACAGGTCGCGACGTGATAGTACTTGCATTTTCATAATCCTAATGACTCAGACAAATCCGGTTTTGGTTCCACAAGAGTCTGAAGTCTCTTGTACAAAACATTTGATGATTTAAGGCTTGTGAACATCTAGTGTCAGGTTCAGCATTTTTTTGCTGGTTGAAACTTCGATTTCCAACGGCGTTGTCTCCCGTTTGCCGAAATCAGCATGAACATGATTAATCGGCACTGGCACTCCTCTCATTCCCGATTCCTGTCCGGGGAAAAAAGAGGCAATATTTCCCATCTCTTTATCATCTTGTGACGTCGGCACATCGGGCATTTCCGTCTTTCTCACGCAAACCTTGAATTTTCCGGCCGGTGCACCACGAAACTGGCCGTGTGTCACAATGATTGCTTTGCCATGGGAATCGGTTATACTTCCGACGGTCCATTTGCTAATGGCCTTGTCTTCAGCAAAAAAATTCACAAGAGCGTTCTCCAGCGGTTGACCATCCATCGTGATGGTCAATGTGACCGGATAGAGTTGCGGCAAATCATCCGGGCGATTCTCTTTGGAACAACCGTAACAGACAAGCAAAGCCAGGATGATCGTCAAGGGATAAAAAAATTTCTTGGACACAATTTGACTCCCCAAATTTTACAAATGTTTGGATTCACCGCCTTGCGGGGTTCCCATAGCCCCCCACACTCCATAAGGACTTGCCGCAACGTTGACATCAAGCGGCATGTCCAGATCACCTGTGTCAATCGTTTCAGAAACATAAGCACACGATCCGTCCATCAGGACGGCATTGACGCCTCCGGTATGATAGGAACTGACGGAAAACGCTCCCCAGGCATTTTGTCCCATTGCCGCCCACCAAATACAGGTCGGGGAATTTGGCGGCAGGTGCGTCGAAAACGCGGCGTTGGCTCCCCTGCCATCCGTAAAAAATCCTCCACGCCAGGAATCAATTGCAGTCACGGTGGGAGCAAATTGAGTACGGTCTAACGGATTACGTACTTGGAGACACGGTCCCGGCAAGGAAAGAGAACCGTTATACATACCATCAGAAATTGCCACACCTCCGAAGATGCTTCTGCTGAAAGCACCTGTGCCACTTCGTTCGGTTCCGACGATTTCCGACAGACCGACTGTATTGCTACTGCCATCGGTCATCGTTCCAAAGCTTTTCCAACGATTTGGGGTAAGTATTCCTCGATTCTCGACAAAAGCAGGACCACCTTCATTTGTATTGTTGCCCCAAAGCCCATCCCCTACAGAATGCGCAATGTTACTCCTCGCCACTTCTGTCGTCCCCGACCCATAATTAATCATGATCGGGGATGACATCTTGCCATCGGAAGGGCAAACCAAGTTGGAAATGGTTTCTCGACATGCAGTAATATTGGGACTATTGATGTTGCAAATCCAGGGAAACGCAAGATTCGCTGTATCCTGCATTTCACTAAGGAAAGTAGTATAGCGGCTTGCTTGCTCCATGTACGGTAAAAGAACAACCATGGGACCAACACCCCATTCCTGTCCTCTTTGGGTTGGATCACCCGCCAGACCGCATTGTGATCTCCCGGCGGGAAACGATTTTGTGGCATCGTGATAATTGTGCAGTGCCAAACCTGCCTGTTTGAAATTGTTGGAACACTGCATGCGCCGTGCCGCTTCACGTGCGGCCTGGACTGCCGGTAACAACAGTGCAATCAAAATTCCGATGATTGCAATCACGACCAGAAGCTCAACAAGGGTGAATGCAAACACCTTGCCCCCCCACCCCATCTTAACATTAACTTTCATTTTTTTCTCCTCTTGGGAAAAATTGTTTTACCGTTCACTTACGCTCCCGGCTGTTATGGTTTTGCGGTCACGACGTGACCGCTTTACTGCCTTTCATGGTATGCGATGGCGGGTTCCCCAGGGTAACAAAGTGACACAATGTGTGGATATTCATCACAATCACTTTGCACTACTTGTAATCATTGACTTCAAAAGAAACTTCCGTCCCTTGTTTGGATTCCGTGACAGTTATCTTCAGGGGTGTTGACGGGGTAGCAAAACTCAAAGGGAGG